>NZ_PCOW01000020.1:0-82490 GCF_002979495.1 Microbacterium sp. MYb64
CCCCCACGACGCCGATCCCGCCCACCGGCGGCTACGCGGTCCCGGGCCAGGCGCACCCGACCCAGCCCGTCAACCCCGGCCACCCTGGCGTGCACACCGGTGCCGCGTTCGGAGCTGCCGCGACGGCGTCCCCGGCCCCGGAGCGCAAGACCAGGAACGGCGTCGGCGGCGGCAAGATCGCCGCGATCATCATCGCCGCAGCTCTCGTCGGAGGCCTCGCCGGCGTCGGCGGAGCCGTCGGCTACGGGTCGCTGACTTCGTCGAACTCCTCCTCGACGAAGACCGGGACTGGTCCCAGCACCGTCACCGTGAACAACCCGGAGTCGGTGTCGGAGGCCACGGCGATCGCCGCGAAGGCCGTGCCCTCGGTCGTCACGATCGAGGTCTCCGGATCCAGCGCGGCCGGCTCCGGATCGGGCATCGTGCTCGACAAGGAAGGCCACATCCTCACCAACGCGCACGTGGTGACCCTGGACGGCGAAGTCTCGAACCCCACGATCAGGGTGACCACCTCGGACGGCCGCATCCTCGACGCCACCGTCGTCGGGGTCGACGCGACCTACGACATGGCCGTCATCCAGGTGAAGGATGGCTCGAGCCTCACTCCGATGGAGTTCGCCGACTCGTCCAAGCTCAACGTCGGGTCGATGACCGTCGCGGTCGGGGCCCCGCTGGGCCTGGCCAACTCGGTCACGACCGGTATCGTCAGCGCGCTTAACCGCAGCATCCAGATCCAGTCGTCCGCCGCTCCGTCGCAGGGCTCCAATGGCGACCAGCAGCAGAGCCCGAACCAGGACGGCTCCCAGCAACCGTTCCAGTTCGACATCCCCGGTCGCGGATCCGGGTCCCAGAGCGCGGCGGCGACGATCTCGATCTCGGTGATCCAGACCGACGCCGCGATCAACCCCGGAAACTCCGGCGGCGCGCTCGTCGACAGCGACGGCAAGCTCATCGGCGTGAACGTCGCGATCGCGAGCGCGGGATCCTCGTCCTCCTCGTCGGGGCAGTCGGGCAACATCGGCGTCGGTTTCGCGATCCCGTCGAACATCGCCAAGCGCATCGCGAACGACATCATCGCCGACGGCAAGGCCACGCACGGGCTGCTCGGAGCGACGGTGCAGGACGCGAGCGGCCAGAAGGGTGCCACGGTCGTGGGCGCGTCCATCGCCTCCGTCTCCAGCGGAGGGGCCGCGGCCAACGCGGGCATCCAGGCCGGCGACGTGGTCACGGGCTTCAACGGCAACCCGATCACCGATGCCAGCGACCTCACGGCGCAGGTGCGCTCGGTCGCGGGCGGCAGCACCGCGACGCTCACGATCGACCGCAACGGACAGTCGCAGGACATCAAGGTCACGCTGGGCACGCTCGCCCAGTGAACCACCGCTCCTGAACCCTGCAGCAGAAGAGGACGCCACCCCGCGACGCCGTCGCGGGGTGGCGTCCTCTTTCCTCGCCGGCGCCGCCGACCGGTAGGCTCGCGGGGTGGCGTCCTTCTCCTTCCGTGCGGGCAACGCCGGCAAGCTCCTGAGGATCCCGCTGTACCTGCTCGGGCGCCTGGGCACCCTGATCGTCCCGCGCGGACGCGGCTGGGTGATCGGCTGCGGAGCGGGGATCGGCGACGGCGCCCTCGCCCTCTGGCGGGCGGCGGTCGACGCGGGGCTGGACCCGCTCTGGCTGACCGGATCCGCCCGCGAACAGCGCGATGCCACGGCCCTCGGCATCCGCGCCGTTCCGAAGAACGGCCTCCGCGGCTGGTGGGCCACCGCCCGTGCCCGTGTGGTCGTGGTCACGCACGGCTTCGGTGATGCGAACCGCTATGCGAGCTCCGGCGCCTACCTCGTGCAGCTCTGGCACGGCATCCCGCTCAAGCGCATCGGCCTCGACTCGCCGGCGACCGTGCAGAGCGCATTCCTGCCCGGCTTCGTTCCGCTGCAGAAGCTGCTCGGCCTGCTCTACCGGGCCCAGACCCGGCGCATCGACGTGCTGCCCGCCGCCTCTGATCGCTCGCGCGGCCGCCTGGAGTCGGCGTTCGGGCTCGGCGTGCAGCAGGTCCTCGTGACCGGCGAGCCGCGCGTCGACGTGCTGTCGACGGGGGATGCTTCCTCTCGCCGGTCACAGGCGGTCGCACGGCGCGACGCCGCGGTCGGGGCGCTCCCGGACGGCGCGCGTGTGGTGCTGTACGCGCCCACCTGGCGCGACGGAGCGCCGGACCCGGCTGTTCCGGACGACGCCGAATGGGCGCGGATCCTTGACGTCCTCGAGCGCACCAACAGCGTGCTGCTGGTGCGCTCGCATCCTCTCGGCGAGGGGGAGTACCGTCCTCCCGTCCCGACGGATCGGGTCCGCGCGATCGGATCCGCCGTGGTGCCGGACATCACGCCGGTGCTTCCCGCGATCGATGTGCTCGTCACCGACTACTCGTCGATGGCCTACGACGTCGGGCTGCTCGCGATGCCCGTGATCTACCTCGCACCCGACCCCGCCGAGTACGCCCGCACGCGAGGCTTCTACGGCGACTACGCCGAGGTCTCAGGGCCGGATCCCGCCGTCGACTGGACCGCCGCATCCGCGCAGCTGCAGGCGGCGCTCGAGGACACTGCGGAGTTCGACCGGCGTGCCGGGCTCTCCCGCGAACTCAGCGCGCGCATGCACGCGCATCGCGACGGCCGGAACACCGCTCGCGTGCTCGCTGCGATCCTCGCGCGCACGGGCGCCGCTGCGACCATCCCCGCACCTTCCACCCCCGCTCCGAAGGGAACCGAATGACGACCCCCCGCGTCAGCTCCGTCCGCGTCGACGAGGAGCAGCAGACGCTGCTGATCGCGGGGGAGGGATCCGCCCCCGCCGAGGTCGAGCTCGCCGGTCGCCGTGCCGTGGCGGCCGCGCGCATCGTCGAGGACGGGCCGGAGGCGTGGAGCGCCGTGCTGCCGCTCCGGGCCTCGCGCTGGGGCGGTGCCGAGCTGCCCCTGCCGAGCGGGGAGTACGCGCTCACCGTGGACGGCGCCCCGGCCGACGGACTCGCGATCGAGACCGTGCTGCTCGCCGGCCTCCGCGTCAGCGCCTCGGATCGCACGGTGCGGATCGCGCCTCCGGTCGACCCGGTCTACGAGACCGCCGAGGGGAAGCTCGCACTGGAGGGCCGCTATGCGGCGCTGCCCGGCGCGCGGGAGAACGCGGTGTTCTTCGAGTCGTTCTACGGCCAGTCCAGCGGCTGCAACCCGGGTGCGATCGACCGGGAGCTCGCCCGGCGTGCCCCTCAGGTCACCCGCTACTGGAGCGTCGTGGATCTCTCCGTCCCGGTTCCGGAGGGCGCTGTCGCGGTCGTCGAGGGATCGCCCGAGTGGTGGCGCGCACGCGCCGACGCGCGGCTCCTCATCGTGAACGACTGGCTGCGCCGCCGCTTCGACCGCAAGCCGGGTCAGCGCGTGCTGCAGACCTGGCACGGCACCCCGCTCAAGCGCCTCGCGCTGCATCGTCCAGGACTGCACCCGCGGCGCTGGCTCGCCGTCGTGCGCGAGTCGCGGCGCTGGGACGTCCTGCTCGCCCAGAACCCCTACGCCGAGCGCGTGCTGCGCAAGGCGTACGCGTTCCTGCGCAAGCCCATCTGGGTCGACGGCTATCCGCGCAACGACGTGCTCGCGACGGGGGATGCCGCCCGCATCCGCACCGCGCTCGGGATCGGCGAGGACGAGCGGGTGCTGCTGTACGCGCCCACCTGGCGCGACGATCGGTCGGAGATGGTCGACTTCGTGGATCCGAACGCGCTCGCCGCGGACACCGGCTCCGTCGTGCTCGTGCGCGGGCACTCCCGCACGATCCGCCCAGGGCGGGACCAAGCCGGATCCCGCGTCATCGACGTGACGGGCTACCCCGACACCGCGGAGCTGCTGCTGGTCGCCGACGCGCTCGTGACCGACTACTCCTCGGTCATGTTCGACTTCAGCGCGACGGGCAAGCCGATGTACTTCCTCGTGCCCGACCTCGAGCACTACCGGGGCAAGCTGCGCGGCTTCTACTTCGACCTCGCGGCCCGCGCGCCGGGCCCGCTGCTGCGCACGCAGGAGGAGCTGGTCTCGGCTCTCTCCGATGTGTCCGCGGTCGCCGAGCATGCGCCGAAATACGTCGCGTGGCAGGCCCAGTTCAACGGTCGCGACGACGGCGCAGCCTCGGTGCGCGTGGTCGACAGGATCCTGGACCTCGGCTGGCTGGACGCCTGACGCCGTCCGGCTGAGACGTCAGGGCAGGGGCGTGTTCCGCGTGCCCAGCCGCGAGGTGTCGACCGTGTCGTGCGCTCCGCGGAGGACGCCCATGAGGAAGCCCAGGCCCCAGGAGAGGTGCATGGTCGGCAGGACGGCGAGCGTCCACAGGCGCTCCCGAGGGCTGCGCGGAGGATCCGCGGGGCGAGCCGGGATCAGGGCCATGGCGATGACCAGCGCCGCGTAGGCGACGAGGGGCAGATAGACGGCGGAGGCGATCACGGAGCCGAGACCGGAGAGCACCCCGGTCAGCTGCAGGACGCCGACGACGACCGCGAGCGCCAGAATCACCAGCAGGGCGGGCGGGGCGAAGAAGCGGACGCCGTTGCTGCGGCCGTAGCGGCGCACCAGTTCGCCGCGCCAGGCGCCGGTGGAGCGGAACTGGCGTGAGAGCCGGGTCCAGCTCTCACGCGGCCAGTAGGTGACGGCGAGCTGCGGATCGAACCACACGGTGTGACCCGCCTGGCGGATCCGGAGGTTCAGCTCCCAGTCCTCGCCACGGCGGATCGACTCGTCGAACAGGCCGACCTCGTCGAGCACGGTGCGCCGCATGACGCCGAGGTAGGCGGACTCGGCCCTGCCCTCCTTGGTGCCGCCGTGATAGCTGCCGCCGCCGAGCCCGACCGGGGAGTTGTACGCGCGGGCGACGGCGGCCTGGAACGGCGTGCGCCCGTCGGCGCGCATGACCCCGCCGACGTTCGCCGCTCCGGTGCGCTCGAGCGTGGCCAGGGCGCGCGCGGCGTATCCCGGCGAGAGCTCGGAGTGCGCGTCCACGCGGATGACCGTCGGATACCTGCTCGCCCTGATCGCGGCGTTCAGTCCGACCGGGATGTCGGCGGCAGGGTTGTGCACGATCCGCAGCCGCGGCTCACGGGCGGCCAGGCGCTCTGCGAGCGCGGTGGTGCCGTCGGAGGAGGGGCCGAGCGCCAGCACGAGCTCGGTCGGGCCGTCCACGTCCTGCGCCAGGGCCGAAGCCACGGCGTGCTCGAGGTACGCGCGTTCGTTGAGCACCGGCATCACGAACGACACGCCCGCGCCGGACAGCGGGGCGCCCGCGCCGGGGGAGGACGGTTCGCGATGGTTCACCCGTCGATCCTTTCATGTCGCACCTGCGCGCCCCCAGGGTGCCCGCGCCGGGCGCGCCGGACTACCAGCGCCCGCCGTTCTTCCAGTACTGCCCGATGTCCTCGAGCGGACGGCCCTTGGTCTCGGGTGCCAGCCACACCACGAAGAAGAACGCGACGATCGCGATGACGCCGAAGACGGCGAAGGTGCCGGCACCGCCCAGGGCGTTCAGCATCGTGAGGAAGAACGCTCCGACGATGACGTTGGCGACGAGGTCGCTCGTCAGCATGACGCTCGCGCCGAGGGAGCGCAGATGCGCGGGCATCGCCTCGCCGGCGTACACCCAGACCAGGGATCCGAACCCGAACGTGAAGCCGGCGGTGAACAGCACGAGGCCGATGAATCCGGCGATCGTGAGTGCGCCGTCGAAGTGGCCGCCACCGATCGCGAACACGATGACCAGCAGCAGGTTCGCCAGCACCATCGTGCCGATGCCGATGAGCAGCACGGGACGGCGACCCATCCTGTCGATGACGAGCAGTGCGATGAACACCGCGACGAGGCCGGCGACCTGCACCAGGGCGGAGAGACCGAGCTTGACGATGTCGTCGGTGAAGCCCATGGCCTCGAAGATGCGCGGGCTGTAGTACACGATCGCGTTGATGCCGGTGAGCTGCACGAAGAAGCCGAGGCCCACGACGAAAAGCGTCGCGCGGAGGAAGGGCTTGCGCAGCAGGTCCCGCCAGGATGTGGTGTGCGCGGACGCGAAGCCCGCTGTGATCGTCTCGATCTCCGCGTCGACGTCGACCTCAGGGCCCTCGATCCTGGCCAGAGTCGCGCGGGCCTCCTCGGTGCGGCCCTTCATGACGTACCAGCGCGCGGTGTCGGGCAGCCGGAGCAGCACGATCGTGATGATCACGCCGGGGATCGCCGCGAGCCCGAGCATCCAGCGCCAGCTCTCGGTGGGCGCGAGCGCCATCGCCACGAGGTAGCCGAGGATGATGCCGGAGACGGTGGCGACCTGGTAGAGCACGAGGAATGCGCCGCGCGAACGGGTGGGGGCCGACTCGGCCACGAAGACCGGGACGACGACCACCGAGATGCCGATCGTCAGGCCGAGCAGGAACCGTGCGACCACGAGCACCCACAGGGCGGGGGCCACGCCGGAGAGGAGCGAGAACAGCGCGAAGCACGATGCGACCGCGACCATCGTCGGCTTCCGGCCGATCCTGTTCGCGAGCGCCCCGCCGAACAGCGCGCCGAGGATCTCGCCGACGACGACCGTGGTGGTGACCCACGACTGCGCGGCGGCGTCGAGGTGGAAGTCCTTCGCGAGGTACAGCATCGCGCCGCCGATGTTCGACGAGTCGTAGCCGTAGATGATGCCGACGGTCGCGGCGGCGACGCCGACGAGGAGCGCCAGGCGGGTCGTGCGGCCGTTGCCGGTCAGTGCCGAGCTCATGGTCCCGTCCTTCTTTCAGGTGTCTCCCAGGGAGGGCATTCGAGCGTACACCGGGGGCGCGCGGCTCAGACGACGAACCGCCACACGTACTCCAGCCCGTCCTCGGGGCGGAACCAGGCGAGGGTGATCACGATGTCATCGACATCCGCATCGCAGAGGCACACCTCCATCTGGTCGCCTCCGCGCACGTGTCCCCAGAGCTGAGTGCGACCCGGATCGGAGGAGGCACGGGCGAAGACGCGCACGAAGCGGATCTCCCCGCCGCCGTTGGTGATCATCGGGTGCGTCCTGTCACGCCGGTCGACGGCCCAGGGAATCGGATACGCCGGCTCGGGGAGTCGAGCCGAGGGCGGGTCGGGGGAGCTGTTCATGTCCCCACGCTAGGAGCGGGCGCCGACCATCGCGGCGACAGATCCCGCGCGGCGACGAGGGCTGTGCAGACCTTCCCCGCTCGGGGAATTGTGCGGATCGGTCAGAGCTGCTCGCCGGGCGGCGAAGGATGCAGTTCCGGACCAGGGCCTTCTGGAGCGGAGATCGGAGCGGGCTTGCGGCGCACGACCTCGGCGGCCTTCCGGCCGACGACGCCGACACCCCGTGCGGCGCTGCCGGCGGCCCCGGCGACCGCGGTTCCCGCCAGCTGCGCACCGCGCGCGATCCGGCGTTCGATGCGCTGCGCGCCCGGCACCGGTTCGAGCTCGGCGGGCAGCGTCTGGGGAGGAAGCCCGAACGCACGACGCGAGCTGGTCAGCACGCGTCGGCCGAGCACATGGTTGCCCGCACCCCCGATCACGGCGCCGACGCCGAACGGCAGCGCCTTGCCCAGAAGGGACGCGCCACCCACGCCGGCGAACTGTCTGATCAGCATGCTCTTCAGCCGGTCGGCGAGCGGCCCGACTGCGGCACGCGGCAGCGACTTCGTCACGAGCTCGCCCCAATAGGCGGATCTGCCCAGCCCCTTGCCGCCGGCCTGGCCCGCGAGCTGGCGGATCAGGTCGACCCCCTCCTTGCCGAGCATCAGGGTCATCACGAGGGCCCTGGCCCGGTCGGGATTCGTCACGGTGATGCCGTGCACCTCCGCGATCGACTGGGCGAACAGGGCCGTCGTCTCGACGAACCCGGCGGTCTCGACGCCGGACAGGGCGAGCGTCACCCCCGTGCCGATCCCCGGGATCACCGCCGTCGCTCCGACGGCCGCACCTCCGGTCGTGACGGCGGCGAGGTAGCGGCGTTCGAGCAGGGTGATGACCTGCGCCGGAGTGGCGTCGGGGTGGCGCAGGCGGATGCTGCGGATGTGCGCGAGCACGAGCGGCCGCTGCACGGCCAGGACGCGATCGAGACCGCGGATGTGCATCGGGTGCTCCGAGGAACCGGCAGGCGGGACTCCGCCTGCCCACGGCGCATCGTCGGGCAGGGAGTGGATCCGGTGGATGGCCTTGTCGCCCTTGCCTTCTTTTCGCCCCATGGAGCAGAGCCTATGTCCGCGGCGCTGCGAGAACGCCCGCAACGCAGAGAGCCCGTGCGCGCGACGGGCGCGGCACGGGCTCTCTGCGTTGCAGGGAGGGTCAGACGAACAGGTTCGCCCGCTCCAGGTCCTCGGCGAAGTCGACCTCGACCGCGTACAGATCGGAGATGTCCATCGGCTCCAGCAGCAGGCCGTTCTCCACGATCGCGAGCTCGAGGCCGCGCTCGAAGTAGTCCTGGTCCTCCACGCGCTGCAGCTGGCGCATGAACGCCTGCTTGTCGCGCGAGGAGATGTAGTTGATGCCGACGGCCTCGCCGATGCCGCCCTTGACCGTCTTGGAGAGCTCCTTGATGTAGCCCTCGGCATCGACGGTGTACTTGACCTCTTCATCGCTCACCTTGGCGGTGTTGACGGTGACGAAGGACTGGTCGCGCTCGATGAACGAGATCGCGCGCCCGAGGATGCGCGGGTCGAACACGACGTCGCCGTTCATCCAGAGCACGCCCTTGCGGCCGGTCGCGGCGAGGCCGCGCAGCAGGCTCTTCGACGTGTTGGTCTCGTCGTAGCGCTCGTTGTGCACGTAGTTCACATCGGGGAACGCCTCGATGATCGTCTCGGCGCGGTAGCCGACGATCGTCGTGATGCGCACGTCGTCGCCGAACGCGGCGTGGATGTTGTCGTGCTGCTGCCGCATGATCGAACGCCCGTCGTTGAGCTCGGTCAGCGGCTTCGGGAGGGAGCGCCCGAGGCGCGAGCCCATCCCGGCAGCGAGAATGATGGTCTGAAGAGTCACAGAAATGCTCCTGTTACTTGTGTTCACGGTTACGTCACCGATGGGACACTTCCTCGTGCCGGTGATCATGCTATCGACCGACCCTGAGCGGATCATGGTCAGAATGGGCGCGATGCCATTCCGTTATCGACTGCTCGGTTCATTCCCAGGTTCGGCATAGGCGACATTCGATGCTTCGGATCCCGTCACTTCGGGTCGTCGCCCGGGTTCGCAGGCTCGTCGGTTGCTACCGTGAAGGGCATGACCGGAGCACCCAACGATCCCCGCGCGCCCAAGGACTCTTCCCCGCCCACAAAGGCCCGTCGTCCCGCGTCCGCCAGCCCTCGGGCGACGGCCGCGCAGACGGCGCGCGTGAAGGCCGAGAGCCAGGCCTCCGCGGCGCGTGCCGCGGCCGCCAAGCGCACGGCCGCCAGGACGAGCGCCGCGCGCACGGCGGCGGCGAAATCCGCAGCCGAGAAGGCCGGCGCCGCGAAGGCGGAGGCGGCGGCGGAGGACGCGAAGGAGTCCGCCGCCAAGGTCGCCGCGGTCAAGGCCACGGCGCCGCGCACCGCACGCGCACCGCGGGCGGCCAAGACCGCCGCGACGGCGAAGCGCACGGCCGCGACGGCGAAGAGCGAGGCCGCAGCCACGGGCGCCGAGACGTCGGGGGGCGTCACGGACCCGGAGTCGAGCGAGTCCGCGCCGAAGCGCACGACGACCGCCCGGACCGCGCGCAAGACGGCGGCGAAGACCGCGGCCGCGAAGACGACGGCCGCGAAGACGACCACGACGAAAGCCGCCGCCGCGAAGACGACGGCGGCGAAGAGCACCGCGCCGAAGACGACGGCCACGAAGCGCGCTCCGCGGGCGAAGGCCGCAGAGGCAGCGCGGACGGCACCCGCTGCTGTGGCCGCGGAGGCCGCCGCTGCCGTTCTGGAGGTGGTGAACCCGCCCGTCGTCGCGGAGCCCGCGATCGAAGCGGTCGAGGACTCGGGCTCAAAGCCCTCCCCACAGCCCGCCGACACGGGGCATGATGCTCCTGTGGACAGCGAATCGGGGGCGGCGGGATCCGCCACGAGCGAAGCCGCGGCCGCCGAGCCGGTCGCGGCGGAGGTCGTCGAGGTCGAATCCGTCGCGTCCACGGTCGCCGTCGTCGAGAACGAGGGTGTCGCGACCGACGAGGTCGACGCCGAGATCGCACCGGCGGAGGCGACAACGGATGTCGTGGAGGATGCCGCCGCGGTCGCGCCGGATCCTGTCGCCGACGTCGACGGGCAGGCGCTCGTCGTGCGCGGCCTCGTCAAGCGCTTCGGCGACGCCGTGGCGGTGGGGAGCATCGACCTGACGGTGCCCGCCGGATCCTTCTACGGGATCGTCGGCCCCAACGGTGCGGGAAAGACCACGACGCTGTCGATCATCGCCGGCCTGCTGCGTCCCGACGAGGGCACCGTGCGGATCAGCGGGATCGATCAGACCGCCGATCCGGCTGCCGCGAAGCGGGCGCTCGGCGTGCTGCCCGATCGCCTGCGCACCTTCGACCGGCTGACCGGGCGTCAGCTGCTGCACTATTACGGGCTGCTGCGGGGTCTTCCCTCGGACGTCGTGGAGAAGCGCGTCGCCGACCTGGCCAGGGCGTTCGATCTCACCGGCGCGCTCAGCCGCGTCGTCTCCGACTACTCCGCCGGAATGACCAAGAAGATCATGCTCGCCGGGGCCATGATCCACTCGCCGCGCGTACTGGTGCTGGACGAGCCGTTCGAGTCGGTGGATCCGGTGTCCTCGGGAGTCATCCTGGACATCCTGCGCGCCTACGTCGCGCACGGCGGCACCGTCATCCTCTCCAGTCACGGCATGGATCTGGTCGAGCAGGTGTGCGCCCGGATCGCGATCATCGTCGGTGGCGAGGTCCTCGCCGAAGGCACGGTCGACGAGGTGCGGGCGGGGCAGACCCTCGAGCAGCGCTTCGTGGAGCTGTCCGGCGCGGGCGCCGAGGTGGAGGGGCTCGAGTGGTTGCACACGTTCTCCGACTGAGGCTCATGCTGGCGCTCGGCGCGCTGCGCGGCGACCGCAGCCGGGTGGCGCGGACCATCGTGGCACTGCTGCTCACTGCCGCGGCGGCGACGGTGGCGGTGGTCGCCATCCGCAGCCTCGCGCAGACCTCCGAGGCGGCCGCGCACACGGTCATCGTGCTCGGCAGCTCCGCCGTGGTCCTCGGCTTCTTCGTGGCGCCGATCCTGGCGGGATCCGTCGACCAGCTGGATCCGCGTCGCTTCGTGGTCTTCGGCGTCGACGAGCGGCGGCTTCCGGTGGTCCTCACCCTCGCCGCCTTCGTGAGCGTGCCGAGCCTGGCGCTGCTCGTGGTGGAGGCGGCCGTGGTGACCGTGGCGATCTCGTTCGGGGTTCCCTGGATCCTCGCGGTGCTCTCCGGGCTGCTCACCCTCGCGACGTCCGTACTGGCCGCGCGGGTCGGGATGGCGCTGAGCGCGCGGCTGCTGCCAGAGCGGCGCTCGCGCGAGCTCACATCGCTCTTCGCACTCGCCGTGATCGTCATCGCGGTGCCGGTGTGCGTGTTCGTGGCCTCGCTGGGCTGGGCGGGCGCGGTTCCGCCGGTCCTGCACACCGTCGCAGGGGTGCTCGGCTTCACGCCGCTCGGCGCCTCCGCTGCCATGCCGTTCCTCGCACTGTCCGATCACGGCGGCGGGGTGTGGGGTGCGGCGATCGTCGCGGCGGCGACTGCGGCCATCGTCGCGATCGGGTGGCTGGCGCTCGCGCGTCGGGCGCTGAGCACGACCGAGCGGCCCACCGCGGTGCGCGAGCGGCCGGGGCTCGGCTGGTTCGCTCTGCTGCCGTCGAACGCCTTCGGCGCGGTGGCTGCGCGCAGCCTCGTCTATTGGCTGCGCGACCGTCGCTACATCATGAACTTCGTGATCGTCCCGATCGCGGGCGTGCTGACGATCGTCCCGCTGCTCGTCGCCGGCGTGCCGCTCGAGATCGCGGCGGCGCTGCCGGTCGCGGTGATGGCGCTGTTCTTCGGCTGGCTCCCGCACAACGACGTCGCCTACGACTCGACCGCCTTCTGGATCCACGTCGCGAGCGGAGTGAGGGGAGTGCCGGACCGGCTCGGCCGTCTCATCCCCGTCCTTCTGATCGCCGTGCCGACCCTCGCCGTGGCGATCCCGGTCACGCTCGCCGTGATCGGGCGATGGACCCTGCTGCCGCTGTTCATCGGCGTGGTCGCGAGCCTGCTGCTGTCGGGCCTCGGCCTGTCCAGCATCCTGTCCGCGGTCGCGCCCTATGCGGTCTCGCGTCCGGGCGACAGCCCGTTCCAGCAGCCGCAGCGCGCCCGCGGCGGTCTGCTGGGGCAGGCGGGCACGCTCCTGGGCGCGGTCGTGCTGAGCCTGCCTGCGCTGCTGCTGGCCTGGCCCGCGCTGGCGGGTGATCAGGTCTCCACGGCGCCCGTGCTCTGGACCGGACTGCTGGTCGGGGCCGCGGTGCTGTTCCTCGGCGTCCAGATCGGAGGCCGGACGTTCGAGCGCCGCGGTGCGCAACTGATGGAGTTCGTCGAGACGGTGTGAGAGATCCGCGCGATCGCGGCGCCGGTCGGCCTGGGCGCGATTAGACTCGCGGTCATGAGTACCCCGCTGGATGCCCCGGACCAGGGCGGCGTCGCCACCCTCGATCGCGAACTCGAGCAGCTCCTCAACGAGGAGCTGCAGGAGCCGGGAGACCACGAGCGGTTCTCCCATTACGTGAAGAAGGAGAAGATCCTCGAGTCCGCTCTGACCGGCAAGCCCGTGCGGGCGCTGTGCGGCAAGAAGTGGACTCCGGGACGGGATCCGGAGAAGTTCCCGGTGTGCCCGACCTGCAAGGAGATCTACGAGTCGATGGTCGGCTGACCTCGACTGACCTCAGGCGACGTCGACGAACTCGGTTGGGATCGCCGGATCCGACTTGCTGAGCGCGAGGGCGCGCACCGGCAGCTCCTCGCGCACCTTGAGGTGGTGCTCCCGTGCGGCGACGGTTCCGGCCGGTCCCTCGTACGCGGTGTCGATCTCGCCGCCCTCGACGAGGGTCACCTGGAGCGCCCGTCCGTCCGCGCTCTCCTGGACGCCGAGTTCCTCGAAACCGTCCGCGACGAGCACGCGTTCGGACTGGGCGACGCCGTCGGCGAGGATCCGGAACGCCGCCTTGCGGCCGCCCTTCGAGGCCTTGTCCGCCGAGGCCTTGGCCACGGCGACCCAGCCGCCGTCGGATCCCTGGCGCGCCACGAGCTTGTAGACCATGCTCGCGGTCGGGTATCCGGATCCGGTCACCACCGACGTGCCGACGCCGTATGAGTCGACCGGGGAGGCGGCGAGGGCGGCGATCGCGTATTCGTCCAGATCGCTCGTCACGGTGATCTTCGTGCCGGTCGCGCCGAGCTCGTCGAGCTGTGCGCGCACCTCGGCGGCCATGATCGGGAGGTCGCCGGAGTCGATGCGCACCCCGCCCAGCTCCGTGCCGGCCACGCGGATCGCCGTCTCGACCCCGCGACGGACGTCGTAGGTGTCTACGAGCAGCGTGGTGCCGGTGCCGAGCGCGTCGATCTGGGCGCGGAAGGCGTCCTCCTCGCTGTCGTGCAGGAGCGTCCAGGAGTGCGCGGCGGTGCCCATGGTGGGGATGCCCCAGGTGCGGCCCGCCTCGAGGTTGCTGGTGGCGCCGAAACCGGCGATGAAAGCGGCGCGGGCGGCGGCGACGGCGGAGTCCTCCGCGGCGCGTCGGGATCCCATCTCGGCGAGCGGGCGCTCTCCGGCGGCGATGCTCATGCGGCTGGCGGCGGTCGCGACGGCGGAGTCGTGGTTGAGCACGCTGAGGGCCAGGGTCTCCAGGATCACGGCGTCGGCGAACGTGCCCTCGACCGTGAGGATCGGGGATCCGGGGAAGTACAGCTCGCCCTCGCGGTAGCCGCGGATGGTCCCGGAGAAGCGGTAGCCCTCGAGGTAGCGGTGCGTGGCCGCATCCACGACCTTCGCATCGCGCAGGTAGCGCAGCTCGTCCTCGCCGAACCGGAAGTCGCGCAGCAGCGAGAGCAGGCGTCCGGTGCCGGCCACGACGCCGAACCGCCGACCCCCGGACAGACGCCGGGAGAACAGCTCGAACACGCTCTGGCGCGCGGCGGTGCCGTCGCGCAGCGCGGCCTCCAGCATCGTGAGCTCGTACCGATCGGTCTTCAGGGCGCTGGACGCGGTCATGGCGATCAGCATACGGGCGGCGGGCCGTCCGAAGCGCGAGGACGCGTGCGCCCGACTAGGCTGGAGCATCATGAACGACGCGCCGATCGGGATCTTCGACTCCGGGGTCGGCGGGCTCACCGTCGCGAGGGCGATCAGGGCGCAGCTGCCCAGGGAGTCGTTCGTCTACATCGGCGACACCGCGCACTCGCCCTACGGGCCGAAGCCCATCGCCGACGTGCGCCGCTATTCGCTCGAGGTGCTCGACACGCTCGTCGATCAGGGCGTGAAGATGCTCGTGATCGCCTGCAACACGGCGTCCTCGGCGATGCTGCGGGACGCCCGCGAGCGCTACGACGTGCCCGTCGTCGAGGTGATCGGCCCCGCCGTCCGCCGGGCGATCTCGACCACCCGCAACGGCCGGATCGGCGTGATCGGCACGGTCGGCACGATCGGATCCCGCGCCTATCAGGACATGCTCGAGGTGAACGAGAACCTCGCGGTGTTCACGGCGGCGTGCCCGCGCTTCGTCGAGTTCGTGGAGGCCGGCATCACCGACACCGCTGAGGTGCTCCGGGTCGCGGAGGAATACCTGGCGCCGCTGCGTGACGCGGACGTCGACACCCTCGTGCTCGGCTGCACGCACTATCCGTTCCTCCGCGGTGCGATCGGCTACGTCATGGGGGAGGGCGTCTCGCTCGTCTCCAGCGACGACGAGACCGCGGGCGACGTCTACCGCCAGCTCGTCCGCGGCGATCTCCTCGCCTCCGCCGATGCCAGCCCCAACTACGTGTACGAGGCGACCGGGGCGTCCGCGGACGACTTCACCGCCCTCGCCAACCGCCTGATGGGCCAGGAGGTGCGGGGCGTCCGGCTCGTGCAGACCGGCGTCATCGACCTTCCCCACCTCAAGGAGATCCCATGACCGAGTCCACCATCCGCAAGGACGGCCGCACCGTCGACCAGCTCCGCCCGATCACGATCGAACGCGGCTGGAGCGCCCAGGCGGAGGGATCCGCGCTGATCAGCTTCGGGAACACGAAGGTGCTGTGCACGGCGTCGTTCACGAACGGCGTGCCGCGCTGGCTCAGCGGCAAGGGCAAGGGCTGGGTCACCGCCGAGTACGCGATGCTGCCGCGGGCGACGAACGAGCGCAACGACCGGGAGAGCGTGAAGGGCCGCATCGGCGGGCGCACGCACGAGATCTCGCGCCTGATCGGCCGGGCCCTCCGCGCGGTCGTCGACACCAAGGCGCTCGGCGAGAACACGATCGTGATCGACTGCGACGTCCTGCAGGCCGACGGCGGCACCCGCACCGCCGCGATCACCGGGGCGTACGTCGCGCTGGCCGACGCGATCGAGTGGGGCCGCCGCAAGAAGTTCATCGGGCAGAAGGCCCAGGTCCTGCACGACTCGGTCGCCGCGGTCTCGGTCGGCATCATCGACGGCGAGCCCATGCTCGACCTGGCCTACGTCGAAGACGTGCGCGCCGAGACCGACATGAACGTGGTGGTCACCGGTCGCGGTCTGTTCGTCGAGGTGCAGGGCACGGCCGAGGGCGCGCCCTTCGACAAGCGCGAGCTCGATGCGCTGCTCGAGCTCGGCGTCAACGGCTGCGCCGAGCTGCGCGACCGTCAGCTCACGGCGCTCGCCGATTCGGCGGGCTCAGGGACCGAGTGATGAGGATCGTCCTCGCGACGCACAACGCGCACAAGATCGCGGAGTTCGGGCAGATCGTGGCGGCCACACGCCCCGATCTCGAGGTCGTCGGGTACGACGGCCCGGAGCCGGTCGAGGACGGCGTGACGTTCGAGGAGAACGCGCTCATCAAGGCGCGCGCGGCCGCCGCGCACACCGGCCTCGCGGCGCTGGCCGACGACTCCGGCATCGCGGTGGACGTGCTGGGCGGCTCGCCGGGGGTGTTCTCCGCCTACTGGGCGGGGCAGAAGAAGGATGACGTCGCGAACCGGGAGCTGCTGCTGGATCAGCTGCGCGACATCGCGGATCCGCATCGCGCCGCGCACTATGTCAGCGTCATCGCGCTCGTCCTTCCGGACGGACGGGAGTGGACGGTCCGCGGCGAATGGCCGGGCCGCCTCGCGCAGGCCGCCGTCGGCGACGGCGGCTTCGGTTACGACCCTGTGTTCCTGCCGGAAGGGCAGACCGGCGCCGAGCGCACGGTCGGCGAGTTCACGGCCGAGGAGAAGCAGTCGCAGTCGCACCGTGCCCGCGCCTTCGTGGCGCTGGTGCCCCTGCTCGCCGAGCTCTGAGGCTGCGCCGCCGACGTGCGGCGCAAGTGAGAATCATCCCCATTCCCGACTAGGCGAAAACGCCTCCGACCGGGGGATCCCGGCTCTACCCTTGAAGCATGCACGACCACGCACCCGCCACGGGGATCCGCTCATCAGGCCACCGCCGTCTGCTCGCGATCTCACTGACGCTCACGTCCGTGATCATGATCGTGCAGGTGGTCGGTGCGATCCTCAGCGGGTCCCTCGCGCTGCTCGCGGACGCGGCGCACATGTTCACGGACGCCTCCGCCCTCGTCATCGCCCTCATCGCGAGCGCCGTCGCCGCGCGCCCGGCCGATGACCGGCGCACCTTCGGCTATCAGCGCGCCGAGGTCTTCGGAGCGCTGATCAACGCGATCATCCTGATCCTGCTCTCCGCGTGGGTGGCGTTCGAGGGCATCACCCGGCTGGTGAACCCGGGAGAGGTCGAGGTCGCCGGATCCCTCATGCTGATCGTCGCCGCGGTCGGCCTGGTCGCGAACGCGATCTCGATGTGGCTGCTCAGTGCGGCGCAGCGGGAGAGCATCAACGTCCGAGGCGCGTATCTCGAGGTCATGGGGGACCTCATCGGATCCGCCATGGTCATCGTCGCGGCGATCGTCATCATCACGACCGGCTGGATGCCCGCCGATGCGATCGCCTCGCTCGTGATCGCCGCCATGATCATCCCCCGCGCGATCGCGCTGCTGCGCGAGGTGTTCTCCGTGCTCGCCGAATCGGCGCCGAAGGGCACCGCCGTCAGCGAGATCCGTCAGCATCTGCTCGGCTATGCCGGCGTGACCGGGGTGCACGACGTGCACGTCTGGCAGCTCACGCGTGGCGCGCCGGTGTTCACGGCACACGTCTCGGTGCAGCCCGCGGTGCTCGCCGACGGGGGTGCGGCAGCGCTCCTCGTCCAGATGCAGACCTGCCTCGCGGAGCACTTCGACGTGGAGCACTCGACGTTCCAGATCGAGCCCGACGCGAGCGGCGCCGGAAACGCCGGAGACTGCGAGGCCGTGCACGCCTGAGGCCGCACGTCTGAGCCCGCAGATCAGGACTCGATGACGACCTCGTCCGGCCGCTTGTCTGGCCGCAGGCCCCGCCAGCGGGAGTGTCGCAGCACGCCGTCGTCGGTCCAGTTCGCGAACTCGACCTCGCCGACGAGTTCGGGACTGACCCACTGCGCGTCAGAGGCGTCGGCGACCGGCACACCGTCGACGGAGGGCGACGGCGTGCGCAGGGCCTCCAGCCGCGCGCCGAGATCCTGCAGAACCCGGTCGGTGAAGCCCGTGCCCACCCGGCCGACGTAGCGCAGTCCGGACGGCAGCCCGGGTTCGGGGATCGCGAGCAGCAGCGATCCGATGCGCCCCGTGCGGTCGCCCTTGCCCGGCCGGATGCCGACGATCACGACCTCCTGCGCCCGGGTGAGCTTGATCTTCAGCCAGCGCGGGGAGCGCCCGCCCGACGCGTAGGACGAGGCGGGATCCTTCACGACGACCCCCTCGAGGTCGAGCGCGGCGCTCGTCGCCAGGGCGGCGTCGACGTCGTCGAACACCGGCGGCACGAGCACCGGGGCGGGCAGATCCGTGGCGATCTGCTCCAGGAGCTCCCGGCGGTCGCGCAGCGGGAGCGGGGTGAGGTCGTGACCCTCCAGGTGCAGGAGGTCGAACAGGTGGTAGCGGACCGGGGTGCGGACGACTTCGCGCTCGATCTCGCGCGCCCGGGTGAGGTGCATCCGGTCCTGCAGGCGGTGGAAGCTCGGCCGGCCCGCGGAATCCAGCGCCACGATCTCCCCGTCGACCACGGCCTCGCCGACGGGGAATCCCGGCGCGCCGTCCGCGGTGAGCTCCGGATAGCGGTCGGTGATGTCGGTGCCGCTGCGGGCGCGCAGCCGGAAGCGGCCGTCCGACCAGGTGCCGATCGCGCGGATCCCGTCCCACTTGATCTCGGCCCAGCCGAGACCCCGGGCCGTGCCGGGGGTCCCGTGCTCGGCCAGCATGGGGGAGTACACCGGGACGGGGGCTCCGTCCCCGGCGGCGGTGGCTCCGTCCGGCGTGGCGACAGTGGTTTTGGGGCGCGGAATCTCGTTTTGGGGCGCGTCCCGCACGGATTCTGTGGCGTGGCGCGCCCCAAAACGGTGATCTGCGCCCCGAATCGGGGCGTCAGCCACCGCCGTGGCCGCCGCCGTGATGGCTGCGAACGGATCCAGGCCCCTCCCGGCGCGCTCGAGCACCTCGTCGAACCGCAGCTGACGGAGGTCCGGATCCTCCAGTTCGGCCCAGGTGCGCGGGGCGGCGACCCACGGCTGCGGGCGGCCGCGCAGCGAGTAGGGCGCGATCGTCGTCTTCTTGCCGTTGTTCTGGCTCCAGTCGAGGAAGACCTTGCCCGCGCGCAGGGTCTTCGTCATGACGCTCGTCACGAGGTCCGGGCGATCGGCCTCGATCGCGCGCGCCAGCGCGTGCGCGAAGGCGGAGATCTCGTCGCTCGTGCGATCGCCCGGGAGATGCGCGTACAGGTGGATCCCCTTGCTCCCGCTCGTGACGGGGACCGCATCCAGACCCATGCCGGTGAGGATCCCGCGGGCGAGGAGTGCCACCTCGGCGCACTGCGCGAGCGTCACGCCAGGGCCCGGATCCAGGTCGAGCACCAGACGGTCCGGGTCGCCGCGGCCGCCGTCCGGGCCGAAGCGCCACTGCGGGATGTGCAGCTCGATCGCGGCGACCTGCGCCATCCAGACCAGCGTGGCGACCTCGTCGACGAGCGGATAGTCCTTCGCGCCACCGGAGTGCGGGATCTCCTGACGGGGGATCCACCCCGGCGCGCCCGGTTCGAGCTGCTTCGCGAAGAAGGATCCCTGCGGATCCGCCGCGGTGCCGACGCCCTCCACCCAGCGCTTGCGGGTGACAGGACGGCCGGCGACGACGGGCAGCAGCTGCGGGGCGATCCGCGCGTAATAGTCGATCACCTCGCCCTTGGTGGTCCCCGTCTCGGGGTACACCACCTTGTCGAGGTTCGTCACGCGCAGTCGCCGCTCTCCGATGCGCACGAACTGCGGACCGTCTGCCATGTGGTCACAGTAGTGCGCAGGGAGGTATCCGTCGTGAGCGCCGGTGGTGTGTACTGGTGCCATGAGGACGATCTGGAAGGGCTCGCTCACCTTCGGCCTGGTCAACGTGCCGGTCAAGGTGTACTCGGCGACGGAGGACCACGACGTCTCGCTGCACCAGGTGCACGACGCGGACGGCGGGCGGATCCGGTACAAGCGGGTGTGCGAGATCTGCGGAGAGACCGTCGCCTATTCGGAGATCGACCGGGCGTACCAGGACGAGTCGCAGACCGTGGTGCTGACCAAAGAGGACCTCGAGTCGCTGCCCGCCGAGCGCAGCCGCGAGATCGACGTCGTCGAGTTCGTGCCTTCGGACCAGGTGGATCTGCTGACGCTGGACAAGGCGTACTACCTCGAGCCGGATTCGAAGTCGCCCAAGGCCTACGTCCTGCTGCGCAAGACCCTCGAGGCCACGGACCGCACCGCGATCGTGCGCTTCACGCTCCGCCAGAAGACGCGGCTCGCGGCCCTGCGGGTGCGCGGCGACGTGCTCGTGCTGCAGACCCTGCTGTGGGCCGACGAGGTGCGCGAGGCCGACTTCCCCGCCCTGCAGGAGGAGGTCACGGTCTCCGACAAGGAGCTGGAGCTGTCGGCGTCGCTCGTCGACGGGTTCTCCGCGGACTTCGATCCGAGTGCATTCGTCGACGAGTACCAGGTCGAGCTGCGCACGCTCATCGACGCCAAGATCGAGAAGGGGGAGGCCTTCGAGACCGAGGAGACGTTCGCGCCGGCCGAGAAGGGCGGCGAGGTCATCGACCTGATGGAAGCGCTGCGGGCGAGCGTCGAGAAGTCGAAGGCCGCGCGGGCCGAGGCGTCCGGCAAGGGCGTCGCGGACGGAGCCGCCCGCGACGCCGGCTGAGCCCGGCTCAGATCTCCGGCTCGACCACCGGGATTCCGGCAGCCGCCTCCTTCTTCGCCTTGCGGCGCTCGTTGAGGTAATGCCAGACCGTGACGGCGAGCGTGAGCGCGACGACGCCGAGCAGGATCACGTCGATGTACTTGGTGACGAGGTCCGCGATCCAGGGGATGTACGCGATCAGGTAGCCGACGTAGGTGAGCCCGAAGCCCCAGATGAGTGCGCCGATGAGGTTGTAGAGGCTGTACTTGCGCCACGGCATGTGCCCGACGCCCGCCGCGACCGGGGCGAAGGTGCGCACGACCGGGACGAAGCGCGCGATGATCACGGTCAGACCGCCGAAGCGCTCGAAGAAGTGGTTCGTGCGTTCCACGTTCTTCCTGCTGAACAGGCCGGACTCCTTGCGCTCGAAGACCGCGGGGCCGCCCTTGTGCCCGATCAGATAGCCGACCTCACCGCCGAGGAACGCCGCAAGCGCGATCAGCAGCCCGACGGCCCAGATCTCCACCCCGAACACGTGGTTGGTGTTGGTGAGCAGGCCAGAGATGATCAGCAGCGTGTCGCCGGGGAGGAGGAACCCGATGAGCAGGCCCGTCTCGGCGAAGATGATGAACAGCACCACGGCGAGTGCCCAGGGGCCGGCGCCGTGAATGATGACGTTCGGGTCGAGCCAGGGGATGAGGGCGGCGTGGTGCACAGGTGGTTCCCGTCCGTGGAGTCGTCGCTGGTGGTCTTGCAGCGGCGCGCAGTGCGCCGTCCGTCCGCGGGATGCGGCTTGAGTTGAATTCTATGGTGGCGCGGGTGTCGCGCGGCTGGGAGAGGGCTCCGACCGCGGCGATGCTATTCATCTGATAATTTAGATATGTGAGTGCAGATGATCGGGTATCCGAGGATCGCGTGTATCGCGCCGTGGCGAATGAGACCAGGCGCGAGATCCTCGCACTCCTCAAGGATCCGGAACGGAGCTTCGGGCGGGAGCGGTACGCGGACCAAGGTCTGGACGTCGACGCCGGAGTATGCGTCCAGGACATCCAGAAGGCGATCGGGCTCTCTCAGTCGGTGACGTCGACCTACCTCAAGAATCTCCAGGACGCGGGACTGCTGCGGTCGTTCCGGGCGGGGCGCTGGACGTACTACCGCCGTGATGAGGACGCCATCCGCGAGTTCGCCGAGCGCGTGAGTCGCTCGCTGTAGTTCGCTCCAGCCGTCTGTCCGCCTGAACGGCACTCGCCGGAGGGGCTTCTGTTGTGTGCCCCTCGTTCGCACTTCTACATCTATTTATCTATATATATGGAGGCAATATGAGACGTGGATTGTCGATGATGG
Organism: Microbacterium sp. MYb64; assembly: GCF_002979495.1. Lineage (NCBI taxonomy): Bacteria > Bacillati > Actinomycetota > Actinomycetes > Micrococcales > Microbacteriaceae > Microbacterium > Microbacterium sp. MYb64. Next base: position 21,789 of record NZ_PCOW01000020.1, read on the forward strand.
CGCTGTCGATGGGGGTGTTCGGCATCATCAGCACCGAGATCGGGCTTGTGGGGGTGCTGCCCCTGGTGGCCTCGCGCACCCATGTCTCGGTGGCCGAGGCGGGGCTGCTGGTGAGCGTGTTCGCCGTGGTCGTCGCGGCGAGCGGGCCGTTCGGTGTACTGCTCACGGAACGGTTCGACCGGAAGAGCGTCCTGCTCGTCGCGATGGGCGTGTTCGCCCTCTCCAACGCGGTCTACGCGGTCTCGGAGAGCTTCCCGGTGCTCGTCGTGTTCCGGATCCTCCCTGCCCTGATGCATCCCGTCTATTTCGCGTTCGCCCTGACCGCGGCCGGCAGCATGGCTGCGCCCGGCAAAGCGGCGGGGGCGGCGGCCCGCGTCTTCGCCGGTGTCACGCTGGGGTTCGCGTTCGGAGTGCCGGCGATGTCGTTCCTCGCCGACCGCTTCACCCTCCCCGTGGCTTTCGCGGCGGCCGGAGCCGTCAACGTCCTCGCGCTGGTGGGGATCGCCCTGTGGGTTCCCGCCCTGCCTGCCGCCGGAAGAACCGCGGCGCGCGTGTCTGTGGGGACCCTGCGACGGCCCCGGGTGTGGCTGCAGCTCGCGACGGTCACGGCGATCTTCGTCGTGATGTTCTCCACGTACAGCTACTTCGCGGATCTGCTCGGCACGGTCGCAGGCATGCCGGGACCGATGGTCAGCGTGCTCCTGCTGGTGTTCGGCGTCGTCATGGTCGGGGGGAACTTCCTCTTCGCGCGGCTGATCGCGCGCGGCCTGCGCGCCACGCTCCTGGGCTTCCTGCTCGCGTACGCGGTGCTCTACGTCGTGCTCGCTCTGGTGTCCCCCTGGGCCTGGGCGATCGGCCTGCTCGTGATCCCGTGGAGCCTGGTGCATTCCGGCGGGCTGCTTCTGGGCCAGAGCCTCATCGCGGGGGAGACGTCCGATGCGCCGGAGTTCGGCAACAGCCTCTTCGTCTCCTCATCGAACATCGGCGTGGCTCTCGGCTCCGCGCTCGGCGCGTTGAGCATCAGCGTGTCCGGAGTCCGGTCCGTGCTGGTCCTCGGAGCGGGCGCGGCCCTGCTGTCTCTGGTGCTCGTCCTGGTCGTGCGGTCGCCGACCCGGCGCGCGGAGGTCGATCTTCGCGCGTGAGACGCATGAGGGGGCGGCCGGACGGCCGCCCCCTCATGCTTTCGTGCGGAAGGTGGGACTTGAACCCACACGCCCGAAGGCACAGGAACCTAAATCCTGCGTGTCTACCGATTTCACCACTCCCGCGAGCGCGACCAGTCTATCGGCGGCGAGTCCGGGTCTGCGGGGTGGGCCGGCCGTAGTCAGCGCGCGGCGACGGGAATCGGATTCGTGGCGGTGGGCGCGCCTGTGCCCGCGGTGTCGGGCCGCGCGGATCCGTGTCGGGCGAGCGTCGCCGCGGCGATCATCACGACGAGCGCCAGTGCAGTGATCCCGGCGCCGATCCAGATGGGGGAGGTGTATCCGAGTCCCGCAGCGATGCCGACTCCGCCGGCCCAGGCACCGAGGGCGTTGCCGACGTTGAATGCGCCGATGTTCGCACCGGAGGCGAGCGTCGGAGCCGAGGACGCGTAGCCCATGACCCGGGACTGCAGGCCCGGCACGGTGCCGAATCCGAAGCCGCCCATGAGGAACAGGGCGACGGTGGTCGCGGGGCCGTTCGACGCGACGAGCGCGAAGCCCGCGAGCACGACGACGAGGGCCGCGATGAAGACGATGAGGGTCGCGTCGATCGATCGATCTGCGGCCTTGCCGCCCGCCCAGTTCCCGAGGAACAGGCCGAGGCCGAACAGCACGAGCAGCCAGGGCACCATGCCCGACGCGAAGCCGCTGACCTCGGTGAGCGTGTACGCGATGTAGGTGAAGGCGCCGAACATGCCGCCGTAGGCGAGCACCGTCACGGTGAGGGAGAACCACACCTGGCTCGAGCGGAAGGCGCCGAGCTCGTCACGCAGGCGGGTGGGCGCGATGTCGTGGGTCGCAGGAACGAGCAGGGCGATCCCGGCGAACGCGACGACGCCGATGATCGCGATCGCCCAGAACGTCGCGCGCCAGCCGAACTGCTGGCCGAGGAAGGTGCCGAAGGGGACGCCGAGCACGTTCGCGGCGGTGAGACCGGTGAACATGATCGCGATCGCCCCGGCCTTCTTCGCGGCGGGTACGAGTGAGGCGGCGAGGACGGATCCGATCCCGAAGAATGCGCCGTGCGTGAGGGCCGCGATGATGCGGCCGACCATCGCCAGACCGTAGTCGGGGGCGAGGGCGGTGAGGGCGTTGCCGATGATGAAGAGGACGATGAGGGCGAGCAGCACGGGCTTGCGGGGGAGGCGCGTGGTCGCGGCGGTGAGGAGGAGCGCGCCGATGACGACGCTCAGCGCGTAGCCGGAGATGAGCCAGCCGGCGGCGGTCTCGGTGACGGCGAAGTCGGCGGCCACTTCGGGCAGCAGGCCCATGATGACGAACTCGGTGAGGCCGATTCCGAAGGCGCCGAGGGCGAGGGCGATCAGGCCGAGAGGCATGGAGGAGCTCCTGGTACAGTGAGATAGTTGCAGGCGCGGGATTTCGCGCGGGTGAACACCATGCTTGCACGCGCAAATAGAAAGCGCAAGCAACTACTTGAGGAGGATCCATGGGCATCGCCGATGACGCCGTCGAGATCCGCGCCCGCGGGTGGCGCACGATGGCTGCCCTGCACGCCATGATCGAGGCCGAGCTGGAGCGCGCCCTGTCGGCCGACGCGGGGCTCTCCGTGGTCGAGTACACCGTGCTGGAGGCGCTGGACCGGCAGGACGGCTGGCACATGCGCATGCAGCAGCTGGCCCGAGCCGCGGCCCTCAGCCCGAGTGCGACGACCCGCCTGGTGAACCGGCTCGAGGACAGGGGACTGCTCACCCGCATCCTCTGCATCGACGACCGGCGCGGGATCTACACGGAGCTCACGCCGAGTGGTCGGGAGCTGCACGAGCGCGCCCGCCCGGTGCACGACGAGACCCTGGAGCGCGTGCTCGCCGATGCCGCGGAGCAGCCCGAGCTGCTGCCCATGGTGGACGCCCTGCACGACGTCGCCCGCGCGGGCTGACAGCTGTCAGGTGCGCGTCCGGCGCCGAGTAGCGGTGCCTGTGGATAACTTCCGAGGCGGATACGCGGATCCTGCGACGATGCGGGGGTGAGTCCGACCACCGCTGCCGTCACCGAGAGGGTGCGCGCGCGGCTGCGTGCCGAGCGGACGGATCCTTCGACCCATCCCGATGAGGCGCGGCGGATCGCTCAGTTCGAGGTGCGTCGGCACAACGATCACGCGCTCGCCCGCGGGACTGCCACGATCGACGACGAGGCGGCCTGTGTGCGGGACATCCTCGCCGGGGTGGCCGGCTACGGGCCGCTGCAACCGCTGCTCGAGGACGATTCGATCGAGGAGATCTGGCTCAACGGTCCCTCACGCGTGTTCATCGCCCGCGACGGGCGCAGCGAGCGCGTGCCGATCGCCCTGACCGAGGCGCAGCTGCGCGACGTCGTCGAACGCATGCTGCACTCCACCGGGCGGCGGGTCGACATCGGGCAGCCGTTCGTCGATGCATCCCTGCCGGATGGTTCCCGGCTGCACGTCGCGATCGCCGATGTCGTCCATGGGTCCTGGGCGGTCAACATCCGGCGGTTCCTGCCGCGATACCGGAGCCTTGACTCCCTCGTCGCACAGGGCATGGTCCCCGCGCCGGTCGGCGCGATGCTCTCCGACGCGATGCGCGCGGGCCGCAGCGTGGTGGTCTCGGGGCCCACCCATGCGGGCAAGACCACGCTCCTGGCCGCGCTCGTCGCCGAATGCCGCGAACAGCGGGTGATCACCGTGGAGGAGACGTTCGAACTCGGCGTGCAGGCGCCGGATCTCGTGGCTCTGCAGGGTCGCCAGGCGGGCCTCGAAGGTACCGGGGAGATCACGCTGCGGCGCCTCGTGAAGGAGGCGCTGCGGATGCGGCCCGACCGGCTCGTTGTCGGCGAGGTACGCGATGCCGAGGCGCTCGATCTGGTTCTCGCACTCAACACCGGCGTCCCCGGCGCCGCCACCGTGCATGCGAACTCGGCCGCGGATGCCCTCGACAAGCTCACGATGCTGCCCTTGCTCGCGGGACGCAACATCGACAGGGCGTTCATCGCACCGGCGCTCGCCGCATCCGTGGACCTCGTCGTGCACTGCCGCCGCGAGGCTGACGGCACCCGACGTGTCGCCGAGGTGATCGAGCCTCTCGTCGTCGACGCCGGCGGACGCATCACGCATCGTGTCATCCATGCGGAGCCGGAGCCGTATGCCTCTTCGGGCATGTTCCGCCACCGGGGCGTCGCATGACGTCCGCAACAATGTCGGAGGTCGCCGATACGGTCATAGCAACCGGACAGGAGGACTAAATGACTGACGAGATGCACACCCCAGAGACAGAAGAACAGGCGGAGCGCTGGACTCCGGATACTGACCCCGACGGCTACACGCTCGACGATGTAGATGCCAAAGACTGGTATCTACACACGGCGCTCAACTTCATTCATGGCATGGACGACAAGCACTTGGGATCGTTCGGGCTGACGGTTACGTCCAATGGTGTGGTCGTGTCTGGCCTCGCGATCAGCCGTGCCGAATGGATAACCGCTCAAGTTGAGCTCTACAAGAATGCTGGCGTACCTGACGTCGCGGAGCACGTCGAGAAGCTGTTCACCGATGCGCATGAAGGCTTTGTGAAGGAAGCAGAACGCCGCAACGAGGCTGGGCTTCCTGCGCGCGTCCGAGGATTTGTCCACATGAAGGACGTTCGGCTCGGTAGCGGTGCCGCGACTACTCAGGTGCCGCTCTGGCGCGGCAAACTGTCGGACATCACCGGCTGGTCGATGGGTTCATGGAACTCACCCCAGGGGTCTGCCGAAACTGAGTAGTGAGTTCATGCCGTCGTTGCGCCAGGTGACGTGGTTAGCCGATTGAGGCGCAGCGACGGCGGCCATCGAAGCTTGCGAGCTCAAGTCGGAGGAACTCCCGTGCCAGAAGCGATGCAGACAGTTCGGCGTGTCGTAGGCGAAAGAGGTGCGTGCGACTCTCAACTCTCGTTTCCGGTCTAGATCGTCCACCTCTCAGTGGGTACTCGCTAAGGTTCGAGAGTGAACTTCGGGGACACGTTCTGGGCGACGATGTGGGGCGCGCTAGGCGGTGCGGTGGTCGGCGCATTGGCAGCTTGGCTCTTCTCGCTTGACCTACGTCGCCGCGAACGCGAAGACCGCGCGCAGGAGCGGGAGCAAGATCGACTTGACCGGCAGGCCGAACGCGATCTCGACCGGGAGGACCGCCGCGTTGAGCGAGAAGAACAAAGGGCTTGGGACTACGACGAACGCCTTCGGCGTGCATGGCCCGATATCATCGGGGACACTCGCCTCTTCGGTAATGCCAGTCGAGCAGTGTACGACGCGATGCGTACAAACGTGCCGATCGGAAACGGGTACAAGCAGTACCGCAACTCGTTGCTATCACTCACGCAGCGGCTGTTCGCAGTCGCGGCGATTGCGAAGGACGCCGACCACCGTGTGGTCAACGCCATCGGAAGCCTGACCGCAACCACTCCGCCATACACCGATGTGCAGATCCGCGCGATGGATCAGATCGTTGATGCTTTGGCGAAGTATACGACTGTGCCCCCTGACTACAGAACAGCCGCTATGCACGAGTTGGAGGCAACGCTTCAGGACGTCGTGACTACTGCGCGACACGAAACTGAGGAGTTCTTGGCGCATTAGAGGGCTGCATCCATCGCGCGAACCTCGGCGGCATCTCCTAGGTCAGGTGATGAGGGTGCCGGAGAGTCGCGAATAGTTCTCAGTTGGCCCGAATGGCCCCCTTCGGGCAAGTCTTGTGAACCATCGAACGGATGTGGTCCGAGCGGGCTGTCGCTCGACGGGGCGCTAAGGTGCTATCCCGAAAGCCGACCACGCCACTGCCCGGCACAATCCTGGATCGCATTTCGGCTGTTTCAGACCATTTTCAGCATGACGTAGTCTGCGCAGCCATGAGCCATGTTCAGTACTTCGCGCCGAACGGGTCGACGAACGCCTCATCGTGCACCCTCCGGAAGGCTGTGCGGACCTCTGGAATTTTGAGATGGTGGATGTTCGTCAACTCCTGCTCGCCCTCCGGTTGCTGAAGACGCTCGTGCAGGTACAGGTAAAAGAGGCTGATGCCGGGTGAGAGCGTGCGGTATTTGCCATCGGAATCACGGTCTTCATCGACGAACTCATCGGCTGGGTCAATCGCCACGGGATCAGGTAGATTGAACCAGTTCACGGCGAAGTCGACAAGCGCATCGAAGTTTCGTGAGACCGACTCCGCAACACGCTCCGTGTTCTGGTAGCCCACGGCGACGAGCTCGTCAGCGCGTGCGTCCGCGTATCCTCGCGACATCTGGTCATTGAGCTTTGCTCCAATCCCAGATGAGATAGCGAGATCGGCCCGCGCGACTGGCCCGTCTGAAGTCACGAGGGCGCGGATCGAGTCTCGGTCGATCGCGAGATTCCCGCCGTCGGCGACTACCGCCTCGACTCTTTGAACGTGGTCCGCAACCTCGCGGGAAACTGCGTCGAATTCCGAATCGGCAAGTTCAAGCAGGCTCGCCAGTCGAGCGAATCGTCTGCGAAGATGCACAGGAATTCCGGAGGTTGACTTGTAGCCGAGATCATGTTCTATCTCGGCCCAGGCATGTTGGAGGATTGACCGGATTTGGATTTCGAAGTAGATGCCCCGGTAGGGGGCCCACTCCGCAAGTGTCGATCGTGCTGTGCTGGTCGTTGCCACGAGATGATTGGAAAGATATCCGAAGCGATCCGGGTCTAGTGAAGTTTGCTTATCGAGCGACCGGTCTTCATCAATATCGAAGTTGGCTCGCAACACGCTAACAACGGTGTCCACGTCGCTCGCTAGATATGTGATTACCCGCAGACCGAGCATGTCGTGAAGGTCGCCAAAGGAGCCATACCTGGCTGGATTGGCCCGGACTTTCTTCGTCGCGCTCTGCTGGCCCTTGACGCGGTGGACCACGTCTAGAACTGTTAGGCCCGTCGTTTCGATGAGTTCTCGGACCAAACGTTCTACCTTGTTACCCAGAGGCACGAGCAAAGCTTGGCGACTCGCGTAACCCGCGTCCTGGGACTCCACCATAGGATGAGGCTATCGAATCAGGCGAGCATCATGTCCGAGATCACGCGATCTAGTGCCCGCTCGAGCCCGCGGAGCAACTTATAGCAACTCGATCCGGTCTGTTCCAGGGTGAGCCTAGGGGGCGAATTGAGTACACCGGTGAGCACTCAGGACTCCAATATGGCTTCTAAGGCTCGTTCATCCGGCCACAGTCCGGGCATTGCCAGACCGGTTCGCCGTCAACGTCATCCGGCTCCATCCGATGCAGGCATCGCGGGCAGCTCGGCGTGTTCAGAACCTCGTCGCGGAGGCGCCGAAGATCCCGCTGTCGTTCCAGATCATCCATCCCGCCAGGTTAGGTGCCTCACGAATCGGGCGCTCCGAGCACCACTAGGATCGGATCGAACGATGTGTCGGAGGTGCCATGGCGTCCCAACGGGCGAGATCAACCCGTGCAGTGACCGAAGTCGCACTGCCTGCTGACCAGGTACGCATCGATGTGCCTGGTTCCGCCGAAGTTGCGGGGCCACCGCGAGGGACGTTCGAAGAAGCGGTTCGCGACTTCGCCATCGATGTTCTCAACGCGGCAAGCATTCGTGAGACGATCGCTCGTGGCGCGACCTCCGACGAAGTCCAGTACACAAGCGCCTACTTTGAGTATGCGAAATTCGACGTCCGCAATGCTGGCCATGTTCGCAAGATCCCTAAATGGCATCCCGTAGCAAAGATCGTCGGTCCGATCCTGTTCTTGGCCACCGGAGTTGCCTTGCCATTGGCATTCGCTCCGACTCCTTGGCCTGGATGGGGAGTTGTCGCGGGGGCAACCTTGGTGGGCGGCGTCTTTTGTGCGTTCGCGGTCGAGTACTGGAAGGGAGGAGAGTGATGATCGCCAAAGATCGCGACTCTTCTGTTCGGTTGAGCACGGCGGGCCGGGAGGCTTTGGAGGAGCACCTTGACGCCGAGCGCCGACGGATACTCGCCGAGGCGACCCGGTTGGGCGATGGCACCGCGCTTTCGGCGTTCGACATCGTGAATGCTGTTGAGCTGATCACTGCACGCGAACGCGAAGCTCCTGTTCGCGGGTATCGGCGGACCTCCCTCGAGCGCTGGAAGACGTGGAGTGCTCTAGCATTTGTTGCAGTCGGCTTGCTGGGGGTTGTGGCCATCGTGATACCGATCTTGCTCAACATTCCCGACAAGGGGGTAGGGAGCGCGGAGCCATGGCTGCAAGCCGCTGTGTCAGTCGCTGCTGGGGCCGCTACCGCTGCCGTTGGCTTTGCGGCGGTTGCTCTCGCGGGTGGCGCGCGGCGAGCAAACCGTTACGCACGCGAGATGAACGACATTGAGGTGACCCCGCTCTATGGAGACCGTTCGACCCATTCCCATGCCATCGAGGTCGATCCTGCGCTGAGGCAATCTTGGATAATTCGTACGCAAAGCCAGCGAGCTACGGGGGCGTTCATCGCTAGTTGGATCCTGCTCGAAGAGCAGCTTCGTGAGTTGGGCGGTGATTTCCTCGGCATACCTCCTGAGGACGCGCGTCGTTACCCTTTCGGTGAGCTGCTGAGAAGGTTGCAGCGTGAAGGAGTCCTTGCCCCGACCGACTACCAGACTTTGCGAGAACTTCTCGCACTTCGGAACGCCGTAATGCACGGTGGAGATTATGATCCAAGTTCTCTGGAGCGAGCCGACGCGGCTATTCCGCAGTTGAGGGACAGAATCAAACTCCGAGCGAGGTGACCGCTTCAGGACTAGGCCGCTCGTTGCTCGGCAAATTGGGCGTTGCTTGCACGCCAGAGGTTGCTGCCAGTACACGAGGTTGACGTCCGAGCGAGACGGTTGTGCAGCGTTCAGACGGCGTTCTCGGTCCAGGCAGCGCCAGTCGCCGTGGTGAGGCCTTCGGCGTTAAGAGTCACGGCCGTGACGGCGAGCAGTTCGCCCTGACCGTCTATGTGCGCAACGTGGTGCACGACGCCGCGGTCGAGGGCACGCACGTCGCGGCCCTCGCCGACACCGAGGACGGTGAGGGCGTGCGGCGCACCGAGCTCGTGATCAGTCGCGCCGTCGGGCGCGGTTACGCGCAGAACGTGACCGTGCGCGAGACGGCGGCACTGGGCGTACCGACCATGGAGGTCACCGTGCGCACGACCCTGCCGCTCATCGGCCTGCTCGGGGTGCCCTCCGGAATGGAGGTGACCGGTCGTGCTCCCGTGGAGTCCTTCACCGAGAACGGGTGACCCCGCCGGCTGCCGCGCATCCGCTCGCGGGCTGTCGGACGAGACCGGATCCGCGGCGCTGGAGTTCATCGGGCTCGGGGTGATCCTGCTCGTGCCGCTGGTGTATCTCGTGCTCGCTCTCGGCGCGATCCAGGGGCAGATGCTGGGAGTCGAGTCCGCGGCGCGGCACGCGGCGCGCACGATGGGTGCGGCGAGCGGCGTCGCCGACGCCACCGCACGGGCGGACGCGACCGTGCGGTCCGCGATCGAGGAGTACGGGATGGATGCGGACACTGTCGACGTCGACATCCGCTGCGCACTGCTCAGTGCCGGATGCCCGGCTGCGGGCGCGACGGTCGTGGTCACGGTGACGGCAGAGGTCGCGTTGCCGTTCGTGCCGCCGGTGTTCGGCCTGGACCGCGTGAGCAGGGTGCGGGTGCAGGCGTCTTCGGCGTACAAGGTCTCGCGCACGTGGACGGACGGATGAGCGCGGTGCGGACCAGGGAGCAACGTGTCGGTCTGCTCGACGATGACCGCGGCAGCACGATGCCGCTCATCCTGGGGTATCTCGTGCTGGCGATCGCCGCGATCTACGTCTGCGTGTGCGCGACCGATCTGTACATCGCGCAGAAGCGGCTCGACTCGGTGGCCGACGCGGCCGCGCTCGCCGGAGCCGACGGCTTCCGTCTGCAGGTCGAGGGCGAGGCGATCCGCGCCGAGCTCGACGACGCGGAGATCGCGGATCAGGCGAGCGCGGTGATCGGAGTCATCGACGACGGCGCAGAACTGGTCTCTGCGGGCAGCCCCGACGGACGCTCGGCACGGGTGACCGTGAGCGCGACGTGGTCGCCGCCCCTGCTCAGCGAGCTCGTGCCTTCGATGCTCGTGATCTAGTCGACCGGCACGAGTCGCAGGGCAGTCGAGTGATGGCTGCGTCGAGGGGCCTGGCTGCGGCCGGTTCGAAAGTGTGCTTGCTGCACGCACCGACTTTCGTCCAACCTGAGCGTCACCAGTGTGTATGTTAAGTATTCGCTGGACTAGCTGTCGGTGTTGACGGCTCGGATTCGATGGGGACTCTGTGATTCGCTGGGCTCGACTGACGCTCGTTTCTGCTGTCGCTGTGCTTTCGCTTCTGATCGGAACGTTGTTCGCCGACCCGGCGTCGGCGAGGCTGTTGTCGCCGACGAGTCAGGCAATGAGCAGTCCGACTAGTCCGGACGACGCAACGGATCGCGCGACGCTCCCCGTGGGGAATGCTCCGGCCACGGATCCGGGAGTTCCGGCGGGCGAATCTGAGCCGGCGCGCCCGCTGCCGTTGCCAGCCATCGGGGATAGCGCCTACGCGCCACCGACGAAAGTTGCCCCGAAACCGAGTGGGTTGGTCGACACCTCTGGGTTGAAAGTGCTGACGCGGTCGGAGACGTCAACGACGTTCGAAGGGCCAGACGGCGCCCAGGTACAGCAGCTCTCGCCGTCGCCGATCAACGTCAAGGGCAAGAACGGCAAGTGGGGCGCGATCAACACCTCCGTCGAGGAAGTGAACGGCTCTTGGCAAGTAAAGGACCATCCACTTTCGCCCAGATTCGGAACGGCTGCGGACAAGAAGGACGCGGTCTCCGTATCTCGTAATGGCCACGACGTGTCCTTCTCGTTGATTGGCGCTGGCGCTGGCAAGAAAGAGACGCCGTTCTGGTTCTGGGACGACCGTGAGAAGTTCGCGTTCCGAGGTGTCGGCGACGGTCAGGACCTTGAGTACCGGATCGAGACGAGCGAGGTCAAGGAGTCGCTCGTCCTGAGGAAGAAGCCGGGCAAGGGCAAGAACTCTTGGTCGTGGCGGCTTGATGCGGGCGATCTGACGCCAAAGGTCGTTGAGGAGACAAACGCTGTCGAGCTCGTCGATGCAGTAGGCACGGTCGTGATGCTGATCCCGAGTCCTATTGCAATCGACTCGGCTCCACAGAAGGACACGTCCGGCCCGTCGATCAGCGCGCTGACCGTGAAGCTCGCTCAGACGGGCAACGGCGTCTGGAAGTACACCCTCACGGCCGACGAGTCCTGGTTGCGCGCGAAATCGCGTGTGTTCCCGGTACAGATCGATCCAACCCTCCAATCCGGCCCATCGTGGGCTACCACGTTCAAATCAGACGGCCCGACCTTCAACGGTCTGGCCTATGTTGGAAACACGGGTGAATCCCCGAACCGGACCTGGAGGTCGGTGGTCGGGTACAACTACGGCTCGATCCCCGATAACTTCATCGGTGCCGCGCAGATGGACGTTGGCTTTCTGTCGGGGAATGGAACGCCAACCGCTTACCGTGGCGACGTCCGCCACGCAAATTGTGTGGGATTTAATTGTCTCGGCACCTACATTGATCAGTACACCGTCGGCACCGGGTGGACTCAGACGGCAGGCCTAGGAATTGCGCAGCGGTTGGTCAACCAGTTCAAGCTCAAGGACTACGGGGTCGCCTGGATGCTCACAGGAGAGGAGGGCGCGAATTACAGCTTCAAAGATGTCAGCGTGGGCATTCAGATTATCTACTGGGGTTATGCAACGATTGCCCCGACTGCGCCGGCAGCAAACGTCACCGGGGCGTCTGTAACTCCGACGCTGACCGCGACGGCAACGAACCCGGGGAACACCGCCCAGCGGTACGGGTTCGAGGTCTCTTCGACGTCAGACATGGCCAATGTGGTCGCTGCATCCAGCTGGCAGACAGGGCTCTCCTGGACCGTCCCGGAAGGCGTGCTGCGCGCCGGAACGCAGTACTACTGGCGGGCAAAGGTCTACGATGCCGACCACAACGGGTGGTACGGCCAAGACACGGTCAAGAACTCAGACGTGCGTGGCTTCACGACGAACCAGGTCCCGCTTCCTTCGGCGACAACGGCAGCACCAGGCACGGAATCCGGTGTGCCCCAGGTGGTGACCACATTGACCCCGCAGCTGCAAGTCGGCTCGGTCGCCGACACCGACACCGTGAACTCGGGTCCAATGAAGTACCGGTTCAAGATTGCGACCGGCGCAGACGGCAAGTCAGGCGCGGTCGTCACCTCAGAGTGGGTGGCGGCAGGCGCCGACGGGATCGCACGGTGGACTGTACCTGCGGGCACCACCCAGGACGGCGGAATCTATTCTTGGCTGGTACAAACCAATGACGGCAAGGATTCGAACACCTTCAATACGTGGAAGAAGACGATCAAGGTCGATCTGCGGCTTGGGTCCACAGGCCCGTCCCCGTTCGAATCCGCGGGCCCCGTGACCGTCAACCTGGCCAACGGAAACGCAAACCTCGCATTCGCATCACCAACGGTGCAAACCCTGGGCGGCCCTATGGGCATGTCCTTCACCTACAACAGCCAGGAGGTCAAGGATGCGAATCGCGGACTGACGGGTGAGTATTTCGATGCGCGCGTGAACGGAGCCGCTCCAACGTCACCTGCTGGCAATACGTTCGACAACAAAACTCCGTTGTTCGTCCGCACTGATCCCTCGGTCTCGTTTGACTGGGGAGAGAAGGCGCCGGTGGACGCGGTCCCAGCGGACTACTTCCTTGCTCGATGGTCGGGCTTCGTGACGCTGCCGGCGAGCCTGGTCGGGCAACCGATCCAGATCGGTGTTCGGCAGGATGACGGCGCCAGAGTATGGGTCAACGGCGAACAGTTGGTCAACAACTGGGTGTCGACGCCACCGACACTGACGTGGGGACCGCAACGTACCTATGCCGCGGGCGCGATGCCCGTCAAGTTCGAGTACTTCGAGGGACAGAGTCTTGCGGTTGCGGAGTTGTGGGTGAAGACGCCGACAACGCAGTTCGTGATCCCGCCCGACTGGTTCACGAAGAAAGTCCAGGTGCTGCCAGCAGGCTGGTCTGCATCGACGCCGATCGCGGGCCCTAGCGCGACATGGGTGTCGTCGACCTTGACAGATTCTGCGGCGATCCTGACAGACTCATCGGGCAAGACCCACACGTACTCGCGGTCCAGTACGGCCGGGTTCGCGCCCCCCTCCGGCGAGTACGGAACCGTTTCGCTCGACGCCACCGGTTTGCTCGTGTTCACGGACGAGGATGGAACCGTCTACCAGTTCACCAAGGAAGGCAAAGTCGCGTCCGCGACCCCGGTCGCGGACGGGCAGAAGCCGGCAGCGCCATTCTCCGTGCTGGATGCTCGCGGCGTCACTACCCAGATCAACGACCCGGTGTCGAAGGACGGCAATGCGTACACCCGAGCTGTGAACTTCACCTATCAGGATGCTGGTCAAACGCTCTGCCCTCAAGGCACCGGATCCGGGTACGCGAAGACTCCCGCCGACCTGCTCTGCAAGATCACATATCCCGACGGCACCACCTCGACGCTGCTCTATAACGCGCAGGGCCTGCTGGCCTCCATCACTGACCCGGGTACGGAGGTGTCATCGTTCGGATACGACTCCTCGGGGCAGCTGGTGCAGGTGCGTGATTCGACAGCGAACGATGCGATCGATGCTGGGCTGACCGCGACAGACGCGTCAACGACTCAGATCGCATACACCGCGGGAAAAGTCACATCGGTGACCATGCCAGCGCCGGACGGTACCACGATTGCACAGCGCCCATCCAAGTCCTTCACGTATGTGGACGGCGGGACGACGACCGTGCAGGTCGCCGGGCTCACGGGTAACGCGAAGACGGTCAACTTCGACACGGCATGGCGGCAGACCGCCGCGACGTCAGCGATGGGCGTAACTGTGTCCCAGCAATGGGACCCGGCAAAGGATCTCGTCTTGTCCACGTCGGACAGCGCGGGCGTCGTCTCGACGAGCGTCTTTGACCCGGTCACGGACCGCGCCACTGACACCTACGGCCCTGCCCCTGCGGCCTGCTTCGGAGCGGACCGGCGCCCGGTCCCGGGACCCGAATCGGCTGGCGGATGCGGCATCCTTCCTGCGCACTCCAGCACCGCCTACGACGGCGGCTTGAACGGCCTGCAAGCCACCTACTATCCGAACAAGACCCTCGCTGGGAAGCCCACGTTGTTCGGCCTCGGTATCCTCGGCACTACGGGCGGAGCGGTCGACAAGAACTGGGGAACCAACAGTCCCGGTGGCACTCTTCCCGCGGACGGATGGTCGGTCCGACTGACCGGGCTGATCACGTTCCCACAAGCGGGCGCCTATACGTTGCAGACCAACAGCGACGATGGTGTTCGCGTGTGGCTCAGCGATGTGCTGAACGTCGACCGATGGGTCGACCAGGCCGCCACCGACGCGACCGGAACGGCGATAACTGTAGCTGCCGGAGAATCGCGCCGCATTCGCGTCGAGTACTACGATTTCACGTCCGTTGCTTCGCTTCAGCTGCGCTGGAAGGCGCCTGGCGCGGGCTCATTCGTGACGATCCCGGGCTCACAACTCCGGCCAGACTACGGCCTGGCAACGTCGCGCACCGCTGACGACAGCACCTCTGTCAGCGGCGCGGCTGCCCCCTCCGTCACGGCGACAACCGCATACGAGAACCCCTGGTTGGGCCAAGCTACTTCGACCACTGTCGACCCCTCGGCGCTGGCGATGACGACGAAGACAACGTTTGAACAGCCTGGCGCAACTGGGTGGCTACGAAGACTAACGAAGACTCTGCCTGGTGCGACCGTTGCTGGGGCACCCGCGTCGGCGGCAACGACCACGACCTACTATGGCGACCTCGAAACTGCACCCACGGCATGCGGCATCCCTGCAGGCACCAGACAATATGGGATGACAAAGAAGGTCACGGGGCCAACGCCCGCCGCAGGAGGAGCGGTGACGACCGAGTACGTCTACGATACGTGGGGCCGCACTGTCGGGACCAAGGCGTCAGGCGATACGAGCTGGTCGTGCCTAACGTACGACGCCCGTGGGCGGGTGACGCAGCAAGTCGCAAATGGCGTAGCGAGCATGGCGGCCAAGACGATAACAACTGGGTACACCGCCCAGGCCGGAGGTCTCAAAGTCGTCGTCAGCGGCGTGGCGGTGGCCGGATCACCCAACGGATCCACGGTCACGACGACCACCGACCTGCTTGGCGGGGTGACGAGCTATACAGACGTGTGGAACACCATCACCACCCCGACATATGAAGCGCTCACTGGGCGAATCGTGAAGGTCACCACCACCCCCGCCGGTGGTACGCCGTCTACCACCGAGAACACTTACGATCTTGATGGAAAGGTCAAGACGGTGACGGTCGACGGGCAACAGCTCGCGTCAGTCAGTTACGACGCAAAGCAGCGCCTCGCGTCGGTTGTCTACCCGGAAGGGTCTGCGTTGACCAGCGTCAATCGTGACGCCGCGGGACGGACGAATCGCAACAGCTGGTCCGTTGCGGGGGAGAGCATTATTGACCAGGTCTCCCGGTCGCAATCCGGCAGGATCGTGTTGCACACGTCAACTCGGGGAAGTTTGTCTTACAGCTCCACATTCGGATACGACACCGCTGGCCGTCTCATCACCGCGACAATCCCCGGACACAAACTAACCTATGGATTCGGCAGCACCACAGGGTGTGCGGCGAACGTGGAGGCCGGTAAGTCCGGGAATCGGACAAGCCTCAGGGATGAATGGACCGCCCCCGGTGCATCGTCAGCAGCAGTCACGACCACGGCGTATTGCTACGACTGGGCTGACCGAATCCAGTCCTCGACGGTGAGCGGGGCTCCGTCTGGTGCCACGACCGTCGCCGATGGCCTGTCTGGTACGGACATCGTCTTCGACGCCCACGGAAACACGACCAAGCTCGCGGACATGACGTTCCTCTACGACGCGTTGAACGAGCACGTCGGCACCACCTACGCGGACGGCACGACCGTCAACGTCGCGCGAGACGCTACCGGACGGATCGTTGCCCGTACGGTCGACCCCGCAGGGCCGGCTCCAACCGCCCTGACGAAGTACCTGTATGCGGGCAATGGCGACGCCGCGTGGGGGAAGCAGTCTGAGAGCGCTCTGACGAGCAGTACGTTCCTGCCCGGCGGTGTTAGTCTCACCCGCGCGGGTGCCGCAGCCACGTGGTCGTTCCCGGACCTCCTGGGCCACGCCCTCGTCACTCGTGCGGCGTCTTTGACCGGCATGATGCTTCTGTGGGACCCGTACGGGCAACCGGTTGACACGGGCACTCTCGCCATCGCGACCGCGGTGGCGGATGACTCTGGTCAGCTCGTCGGCGACACGCTCTGGCATCAGGGGGCCCTGAAGCAAGCCGAATCTTTCGGCTCGTCGCTCGTGACTGAGATGGGCGCCCGGCTCTACGTGCCCGCACTCGGTCGATTCCTTCAGATCGACCCGATCGAGGGGGGCGTTGACAACGACTATGTGTGGCCAACTGACCCTGTCGGTGCCCATGATCTCAGCGGGCAGCGTGGCATGCCGTGTGCGAACGAAGGCCCTTGCGCCGGAACGCCGTCCGTCCGCTCAATGTTCGGTGCCCTCGGGCTCAGAGGTCCAATATCTAACGCTGGAGGCCCTGTCGGCGGCATCCCTCGCGGCGTGCCGATCAAGACCAACAAGATCAACGGAGATGCTGCGCGCGACGCGGTGGCCGCTAGATATCCTGGGAGCAGGATTGAGCAGACACGTCCTACCGACCTTGGATTTCGAAGGATCGACGTCCTAAGCCCTGCGCGTATCGCGATCGAGGTGAAGTCTGGATATACCTCGCTGAGCTCCGATGTTCGCAAACAGATCGCGAAGGATGTCATGTTGCGAAGTTCCAATGAAGTAAAAGATGTTCAGTGGATGTTCACGAAGAGTCCAATCACCGGACGCTCCGGTCCGTCCGGACCGCTTCAGCAGGCACTTAAGGATGCGAACATATCTTGGGAGGTTATTCCGTGAGTCTTGACTGGTCGGCGTATACCGCTTTGCCGCCAGAATACCTTCAGCCTTTGGGGGAAATCCCGCGCAAGGAGGCAAGATCGCTGTACCACGGGCTCATGGCGATGAGGGAACTGCGGATTGAGATCCTGCGTGGGCTTTTGGCCGCCGATGGTCATGCCCTCGATGCGTCGGATGAGGGGATAGACGCACTGAATTCCTGGTTCATCGAGAACACGGAGCCGGCCGCTGATGAACCGGCACTGCCGAGTCTTCGCTGGGCCTCCGTGACATGGGATGTTGGTCTCTTCCTCGGCGATTGTATGATCGCGCGATTCCCGCATTTGCGATGGGAATTTGAGACGCGCGGAGGAAAGAGCTATGACGGGTACCAAAGCGCTGTCGTCTTCGGGTTCACTTCCGGGGGATCGCGGAATCCAAGTTTTACGGTCTTGCAAACAGCGATGGACTATGCGATCGAAATCCTTGATGATCGTGCGGGTGGGTTTCCGCAGGGCGAGGCCACCGTGCGGGGAATATCGATCGATCTTGACGACATCTTTTCGCGCATCGAGCCTGTTCCGGTGAATCGCAGAGAGTTCTTGACGTGGATGCAAGTCGCCGCGCGTCGCAATAACCTGAGCCCGGATCATCCAGAGTTGCTGTCCAACTGACCGTTGTGGAGGTCGATGTCGCGAACCGGTGCCCTCGACGCTCGTGATCCAGTCCACCAGCACGAGTCGAACGGCACTGCAGTGACCGCGACCGACTCAGCCCGCAGGCCGCCGCGGCACGAACCGTGGGATCCACCTCAGGAACCCGACCGCGCCGAGCACGCCGATCCCGCCGATGACGGCTGCTCCGATCGCGAGCGAGCTGATCGCTGCGATGCCGGAGAACAGCAGGGGAGCGATGGCGCCTCCGGCGTCGGTGAGGGTTCGCCAGGATCCGAGGAACGCGGCGGGCTCGGATTGCGGGGCGATGTCGGCCCCGAGCGTGAGCAGGATGCCGCTCGACAGTCCGTTGCCGACGCCGAGCACGGCCGCGATCATGCCGAACCACAGCACGTTGGTGGACGCGTCGTGCGTGAGCGAGAGCACGAGGAAGCCCGCTCCCATCAGCACCATCGCGGGCAGCGCGGCCCAGAGTCGACCGAACCGGTCCATGACCTGGCCGCTCGCGTAGAAGAGGGCGAAGTCGATCGCGCCGGAGACGCCGACGACCAGCGCGATCGAGGATGCGTCCAGGCCGATCGAGACGCCCCATAGCGGCAGCACCACCTGGCGGGCCGCGCGTACCGCCGACAGGCTCGCCGCCGCGAGACCCAGTCGGCCCAGCACCCCGCGGTAACGCCACATCGTGCGGAAGACGCCCGCGCGCTCGATGGTGGGGATCGACCCGCTCACCGCCTCGCCGGTGTCCTCGATCGCGTCCGGCTCCCGCTCGGCGGCCGCGGCCTGCGCCTCCGGATCCGGGCCGAACAGCACGAGCAGGATCAGCGCGACCAGGAGGACCGCGAAGAACCACAGGGTCGCGTTCTCGGTGTGGAATAGTGCGAGCAGCGCGGCGGCGAGGAAGGGGCCTACGAACATCCCGGCGCGGAAGGATCCGCCGAGCAGCGACAGGGCCCTGGCACGGAACTCGAGCGGCACCCGGGTGGTCATGAAGGCGTGGCGGGCGAGGCCGAAGGCCGCGGCCGACATGCCGACCACGAACACCGCGATCGTGAACACGACGAGGCTCGGCGCCAACGCGCCCGCGATCACGCCGATCAGCGAGAGCGCACCCGCGATGACCATCGTGAAGCGCTCGCCGACCTTCGCCACGAGCCAGCCCGCGGGGATGTTGCCGCAAAGCTGTCCGACCACGAGCGCCGAGGCGATGAGGCCGGCGGAGGCAAGCGATGCGCCCCGGCTCGCCGCGATCACGGGGATGAGGGGCAGGACCGCGCCCTCGCCGAGCGAGAACAGCAGCGTCGGCAGGTACACCATCGGGCCGAACTTCCAGAGCACTGAGATCGACCGTTCCGCCACGCTCTCCACGGTAGACCCGTGTGCCGTCTGAGACGGAGCGGCCGTGCCGTTCAGAACGGCGCAGGCGCGGAAGTGCGGAACCCGGTCGGTGTGATGACTTGGACCGTGCGCTCCTCTGGCCGGGTGCGATACTTCGCTCGCGTGCGATGTCGCAGGCGATGATCCCTGGGGCAGAGGGGGCGCAGCCGGCGGATATCGGTGGTCCCGCCGTCGGCCCAGGGAATGTCGTGGTCGATGTCGGCATCGAGCGCAAGGCGGGTGCAGCCGTCGCGGGAGCAGGTGCCGTGCTGCAGGATCAGCCAGTTGCGCTGAGCGCGGGTGGGGCGGTAGGTGCGGCGATCCATGTCGACGATGACGCCCTTGACCGGATCCGTGATGACGCGGTGGAAGGATCCGGCGTCGAGGAAGATCTGCGCGGCCGTGAGCGGGTCGATGGGGCCGACGCCGACGATCTCCGCCTGCTCTGTCGGGGCGCCCTCGCCCGCGAGCAGCTGCACGGGCACTGTGACGAACACCTTGGTCGTCACCGCGGTCGCGGTGCCGTCGCCCTTCAGCCAGGCCGCCGCGAGGTCCGCACGGAGCTGATCCCGCGTGCGGCCGCCCCGCTCCGCTTTCTGCATGTGCTTCGCGGTTGCCGAGAGCCGGTGATAGGCGGCGTGCAGGTCGGCGGTCGGACCGTAGATGCTCAGCCACGACATGCCGTCACCGGCTTCGGTCAACGTCACCGCCCTGTCCTCCATCGCCCGCGCATGACGGCGCACGGTGCGGTCGCCGAGCAGCCTGTCCACGAGGGTGCGGACCTTGCGCCGCAGCATCGCCGGAGGGCAGGTCAGCAGCCACTCGGCGGCCGCCTCGTCGGCGGCCGCGATCGCCCTGCGCGCGTCCGCCCGGACGTCGTCCGGTGCATCGATCGGCGCCTGAAGCACCCGCACGCGGGAGACGACGTCCTGCACGGCCGCGGGGGAGCCGAATCCGGAACGGGCTCGTTCCCAGACGTTAGGCAGCAGCGTCATCGCGAACTCGGCGGTCGCCTGCATGGCGCGCACCTGATCCTCGGAGAGCTGCAGCCGCAACGCCATGTCCATGACCGCCGCCCGCTCGGCGAAGCCGGGATCCGCGTCGGCCGTGTAGAGGTCGGGGTGCCGGCGCGCCAGTTCGATCACCTCGAGGATCCGCTCCGAGCGCAGAGCCGCCCGCCGGTTCACCTCATGATCGTTGCGGGCGAGATCTCCCAGCACGAGGTCGACGATCTCCGCCGCGGACGCGAGTCGCGGGGCCGGATCGTCGGTGTTCTCCATGACCCGAGTATAGTACAAAACTACGAAGAATGCCAGGGATCAACGCCTCATTCTTTGGCCGTTCTCGGCCCTCTTCCGGAGGCGCGAGGCCGATGGGTCGTCAGGTCATCGCCGCGCGCGATACTCTGAGGTGCCATGCTCGAACTTGATCTCTCCGCCGAAATCGCGGCCCTCCGTCAGACCTTCGGCGACATCCGCGAGGTCGCCGACGTCGAGGGACTCCGCGCCGACATCGAACGCCTCAGCGAGGAGGCCGGTGCGCCCGACCTCTGGGACGACCCGGAGAAGGCCCAGAAGGTGACGAGCGCGCTCAGTCACCGTCAGGCCGACCTGAAGCGCGTCACCGAGGTGGAGCAGCGTCTCGACGACCTCGAGGTGCTCATCGAGCTCGCCAACGAGATGGAGGACGAGGACTCCGCCACCGAGGCGCGCGCCGAGCTCGCCTCCCTGACCGACACGGTGAACCAGCTCGAGGTGCAGACCCTGCTGGACGGCGAGTACGACGAGCGCGCCGCGATCATCACGATCCGCTCCGGCGCGGGCGGCGACGACGCCACCGACTTCGCCGAGATGCTGCTGCGCATGTACCTGCGCTACGCCGAGCGCCACAAGTTCCCGGTCAAGGTCATGGACACGTCCTACGCCGAGGGCGCCGGCATCAAGTCCACGACGTTCGAGGTCGACGCGCCCTACGCGTTCGGCACGCTCTCGGTCGAGGCCGGCACGCACCGCCTCGCCCGGATCAGCCCGTTCGGATCGGCCGACAAGCGCCAGACGTCGTTCGCGGCGGTCGAGGTCATCCCGCTCATGGAGGAGGCGACCGAGGTCGACATCCCAGAGGGCGACATCCGCGTCGACGTGTTCCGCTCGTCCGGCCCCGGCGGCCAGTCGGTCAACACGACCGACTCCGCCGTGCGCCTCACGCACCTCCCGACCGGCATCGTCGTCTCGATGCAGAACGAGAAGTCGCAGATCCAGAACCGCGCCGCCGCCATGCGCGTGCTGCAGACCCGCCTCCTGCTGCTGCAGAAGGAGGAGGAGGCCGCGAAGAAGAAGGAGCTCGCCGGTAACATCACCGCGAGCTGGGGCGACCAGATGCGCTCCTACTTCCTCTACGGACAGCAGCTCGTGAAGGACCTCCGCACGGGTCACGAGTCCGGCAACCCGGCGAACGTGTTCGACGGCGACCTGGACGGCTTCATCTCCGCAGGGATCCGGTGGCGCAAGCGCAAGGACGACGACGACTGATCCGTCGGCACCGACGATTCAGGGACTTTCCAGGGCGCGGCGCCCGCGAGTGTCATAGGGTGGTGACCCGATGGCTGTGACACGGAGAATCCCGATGACTGTGACACGGAAGACGGCGGCAGGCTGCGCGATCGCGGCGCTGATCGTCCCCGTGGCGGCGACGGCTGCGTACGCCTTCGCGCCGGGAGCACCCGCGTCCTCGACGCACACGGTGTCGCTCGTCGTCGCCCCGCAGACCTACACGGTCGCATCCGCCGCTCAGGAACCGAGCACGACGAGGGCCGTCTTCGACGTCCTCTACACGCCGCCCGCGCCGGTCGTCGAGCCGAGCGCCGCCCCCGCGGCCGCCGCGAGCTCCACGACGACCGCGGCCCCCGCACCCACGCAGGAGTTCTCCGGGGATGCGGTCGTCGCGTACGCGCAGACGTTCGTGGGCGTCGTGCCCTACGGCTGGGGCGCGGATCCCAGCGACTCCTTCGGCTGCGACGGGCTCGTGCAGTACGTGTACGGGCACTTCGGGATCAGCCTTCCCCGGGGCGCCGACAACCAGGCGGCGCTGGGCACCGTGATCTCCGCCGACGAGGCGCGCGCCGGCGACCTGGTGTGGTGGCCCGGCCGGCACATCGGAATCTGGGACGGCGCCGGCGGCATCATCGACTCGCCGGACTGGGGTCGCTACGTCGAGCACCACGCCCCGTGGGCGAGCTCCGGCCCGCCGATCTTCATCCGGCTCTGACGCGGAACTCCTGGTGGCCGCGGTGCCTCCGGCGGTAGAATCGTGGGTTACCCAGCCGTCCGAGGAGGTGCGCGGGATGAGCACGACGAGAGCATGGCGCACGGTCGGTGCGACCGTCGCGGGACTGGCGCTGTTCGGCGCGATCGTGACGTTCCTGGCCTTCGTGATCGGCCTCGAGCCGTCCTGATGATCCCAGGCACCTCATAGCCGGGGGAACCCGCCGTGGTGGGGTGTCGCTCGCGGGCTGCGTGCGGCGCCCGTTTAGGCTCGACACGCCATGATCCGATTCGAGAACGTCACCAAGCGCTATCGCGGCACCAAGCGTCCCGCGCTGTCCGGGGTCGATTTCGAGGTGCAGCGAGGCGAGTTCGTCTTCCTCGTCGGCGCGTCGGGATCCGGGAAGAGCTCCTGCCTGCAGCTGATCCTCCGTGAGGAGTCGCCCACGTCCGGCCGCGTCGCGGTGCTCGGACGCGACCTGAAGTCCATCGCGAACCGCAAGGTTCCGTACTTCCGCCGCAGCATCGGATCCGTCTTCCAGGACTTCCGCCTCCTGCCCTCCAAGACCGTCTACCAGAACGTCGCCTTCACCCTGCAGGTGACCGGCGCCTCCCGCGGATTCATCCAGCAGGCGGTGCCGGAGGCGCTCGCACTCGTCGGTCTGAGCGGCAAGGAGAAGCGCCTGCCGCACGAGCTGTCCGGCGGTGAGCAGCAGCGCGTGGCGATCGCCCGCGCCATCGTGAACCGTCCGCAGATCGTGCTCGCCGACGAGCCGACCGGAAACCTCGACCCCGGCACCTCGGTCGACATCATGCAGCTGCTCGCCCGGATCAACGCCGGCGGCACCACGGTGCTCATGGCCACGCACGAGGCCGCGTTCGTCGACCAGATGCAGCGCCGCGTGATCGAACTTCGCGACGGCGAGATGGTGCGCGACGAGGTCGGCGGCGGCTACGGCGACACCTCCAACGTCCCGCGCCTGGAGCCCGAGGCGATCCGCGGAGCCGCGGCAACCGCCGCGCTCCAGACCGTGCGCGAGGTGCACCGTCAGACGGAGGCCGCGATCGCGGATCCGGCTTCCGCGCCCACGCCGGTCGTGGAGCACCACGCGGCGGCGACGGCGGCACCGACCACCGCGCCGCAGCAGGCGACGCTCAAGCCGTCCGACGACGCGCGTCCTGCCACGCATCCGATCGCGATCCCCGCCGTCGACCTCGCCGAACTGGGCGTGGCGGACCGGCTCGGACTCGATACCGGCGACGACGAGGAAGTGGGTCCGACGTCATGAGGTTCGGACTCATCCTCGGCGAGGCGCTCACCGGCCTGCGCCGTAACGCCTCCATGGTCATCTCGGTCGTGCTCGTCACGTTCGTCTCGCTCACCTTCGTGGGGGCGGCGATCCTGATGCAGGCGCAGATCGGCACGATGCGCGCCTACTGGCAGGACCGCGCCCAGGTCGCGATCTACATGTGCTCGTCGGTCTCGACGTCGCCGGGCTGCATCGGCGGCACCGCGACGGAGGACCAGATCAAGGCCGTGCAGGCGGAGCTCGACGGCTCCACCCTCAAGCCGCTGATCTCCCAGAGCAGCTTCCAGACCGCGGACCAGGCCTATCAGGAGACCCTGAAGCTCGTCGGCAAGGACTATGCCGGCGTGCTCACGGCCGATCAGGTCAACGCGGTCTTCAAGGTCAATCTCAAGGACCAGACCCAGTCCGCCGTCATCGCGGAGGCCTTCAGCGGCGTCAAGGGCGTGGATGAGGTGAAGGACCAGCTCGAGTATCTGGATCCGCTCTTCAACGCTCTGACTGTCGCGACCTACATCGCGGTCGGGATCGCGGTGCTGATGCTGATCGCCGCCGTGCTGCTCATCGGAACCACGATCCGATTGTCGGCGTACGCGCGACGGCGGGAGATCGGGATCATGCGCCTCGTCGGCGCCTCGAACAGATTCATCCAGACCCCGTTCGTCCTGGAGGGCGTCTTCGCCGCCGTGATCGGATCCGTGCTCGCGAGCGCCGTGGTGCTGCTGGGCGTGCACTTCGGTGTGCAGGACTACCTCACCAAGCGGGTGTCCTTCATCACGACCTGGGTCGGGTTGAACGAGGCGATGCTCGTGGTGCCGGTGCTCATCGGCATCGGCGTGATCCTCGCCGCGCTCAGCGCCGGTTTCGCGATCCGCCGCTGGCTGCGCGCCTGACCCGTCCGTGCGGCGGGGGCCCTTCCGTGTATAGACTGGCGGGCTGGCCTTCTCGGGCCTGACCGGCGCGTGCCGGATCCGTCATACGAACAGCAGGAGACAACCATGCCCAGGGAACGCGGGGAGAAGGTCATCGCGACCAATCGTCGCGCACGTCACGACTACAACCTGGAGAAGTCGTACGAGGCGGGGCTCGTGCTCACCGGCACCGAGGTGAAGTCGCTGCGCCAGGGGCGTGCGAACCTGACGGACGGATACGCGTTCATCAAGGGCAACGAGGCGTTCCTCGACGCCGTGCACATCCCGGAGTACTCGCAGGGGCACTGGACGAACCACTCGGCCAAGCGGATCCGCAAGCTCCTGCTGCACAAGGAGGAGATCGCGAAGCTCTCGCATGCGGTCTCCGCGGGCGGCTACACGCTCATCCCGCTGCGGCTGTACTTCTCCGACGGGCGCGCCAAGGTCGAGATCGCCCTCGCGAAGGGCAAGCGCGAGTACGACAAGCGACAGGCCCTGCGCGAGCGTCAGGACTCCCGCGAGGCGGAGCGCGCGATGCGTTCGCGCAACCGCCTCGGGGAGTGACCCGCCGCTTAAGGCACGGGGTCGAATCCGAAGGCTGAGCCCAGGAACCGCAGCTCCGCCTCGGCGGCCGCGATGATCGTGTCCGCCTGCCGGAATCCGTGTCCCTCGCCCGGGAACAGCACGTACTCGTGCGGCACTCCGCGCGCGGCGAGTGCGTCGCGGATCGCCTCCGACTGCGACGGCGGCACGACCGCGTCGTCGGCGCCCTGCAGGATCAGCACCGGCACGTCGATGCGGTCCGCGTGGGTGAGCGGCGAACGGTCGATGTACGTCTGCTCGGCCTCGGGCAGCGTTCCCACGAGGCCGTCGAGGTAGTAGCGCTCGAAGTCGTGCGTCTCCTCGGCGAGCAGCCGCAGGTCCACGACGCCGTACCGGTCGAGGCCGGCCGCGAACATCCCGCCGCGGACGAGCGCGGACAGCACGGTCCAGCCGCCGGCGGATCCTCCGCGGATCGCGATGCGGGCCGGATCCGCGAGACCGGCATCCGCGAGCCCCTGCGCCGCGGCCAGCACGTCGTCCACGTCGACGATGCCCCACTCGCCGTCCAGCCGCTCGCGGTAGGCGCGGCCGTAGCCGGTGGATCCGCCGTAGTTCACCTCGAGCACGCCGATGCCGCGACTCGTGAAGTACGTGATCCATCCCGCCTGCGCGCCCGAGGAGTGCGCCGTCGGGCCGCCGTGCACCTGTACGACGTAGGGCGGCAGCGCCTGCGGAGCCGCATCGGCATCCGGGTTCGCCGGGGCATGGTCGAACGCGTGCACGGGGCCGTGCGGTCCGTCGAAGCTCACCGGGCGTGCGCCGGGCACCCACGCGGGGTCTACGGGATCGCCGCCGCGGATCGCGCGCGCGACGCCCGCGTCGAGGTCCAGCTCCCACAGACCCGGCGTGACCCGTCGTCCCTGTCCGGTGATCAGCACCAGGGATCCGTGTGCATCCTCCAGACTGAGGTCGCCGTCGAACGGGACCGCCAGTTCGCGCTCCGTGCCGTCCCGCTCGATGAGCACCAGCGCGTCCGATCCGTTCGTGCGGACGGCCAGGATCCTGCCGTCCTCGAGCACCCGGAACCATCGCTGGCCGAGCACCCACAGCCCGCCGCCGGTGTCGGCGTCGGCGGGGGAGACGGTCGCGGGTGCGCCGCCGGGCATCGCGCGGTACAGGTTCCATCGTCCGGTCGCGTCATGGCTGAACAGCAGCTCGTCGTCGCTGAGCCACTCGGGCTGCAGCGCGGCGCGGCCCGGCATCGGGGTCCGCGATCCCGTCGCCAGATCCACGACGAGCGCTTCCGACGCCTCCCACGGCATCCGCCGCACGTCCCACGTCACGAGTGCGAGCCGGGTCCCGTCGGGGGAGAGCACCGGGTGGGCGAAGAAGCCGTCGCCGCCGAGGATCGTGGTGACGGCGGCATCGTCCGCTGCCGCGGAACCGTCGAGAGGGATCTCCACGATCGCGCGCTGGTGCGGCGCGGCGCGCAGGTCCTCGCGCACGGCGAACAGGCGCCCCTGCTGCGCCCTGAGGCCGCCGTAGCGCGGACCCGGCGCGGTGAGCGGCACAGGTGCGTCGGTCTCAGGATCCAGCCGGTGCACGCGCTGGTCCTCGCCATCGACGAAGAGGAGCGTGCCGTCATCGGCGACCGTCCACGCACCGCCGCCGTACTCGTGCACCCGGGAGCGGGCGCTCCACGGCGCGCGCAGCACCTCGCGCGCGGCGCCGACGCCGTCGCGGCGCATCACCCGCATGCGCCCGCGCTCCTGCGGCACCGATTCGCTCCACCAGATCCCGCCCGCGGCATAGCGGGCTCCGTCGATCTTCGTGCCGGCGACGGCGAGGTCGGCCGCGGACAGCGGGGAGGGCCAGGATCCGTGCGGAGTCGTCATGATTCGAGCCTAGGAGAACCGGCCGGCGCCGTCTCGTGCGGCGCTGCGTGCCGGGCTTTCCGGAGCGCCGACACATGACGAAACACAGCATGCGCCGCGTGGCAGCGCCGCCTAGCGTGGGGTGACCGCCCCGACCCAGGAGAGAGATGTCCTTCGACGCGCCGCCGTTCGCCCCCGCCGGGGCCGTCGTTCCGCGCGTCCCGATCTCCTTCGAGCTGTATCCGCCGCGCACCACGGCGCCGATCGAGGCTCTGCACGAGACGATCCAGCAGCTCGCATCGGCTGCACCTCGCTTCATCTCCGTGACCTATGGCGCGGGCGGATCCGTCGGCGGTCGCTCGCTCGACGTGCTGCGCTACATCCGCGAGCACACCTCCGTCGAGCCGCTCGCGCACCTCACCTGCGTCGGCAACACGTACGCCGGAGCCTCCCGGCTGATCCGGGAGTTCCTCGACGCAGGGATCCTCAGCTTCCTCGCCCTGCGCGGCGATCCGCCACTGGATGAGAGCCAGCCGTTCCTCGGCGACCTGGAGAGTTCGGCGCAGCTCGTGCAGCTGATCGACAGGGCGCAGGCCGAGCGGGCGCCCTACCAGGAGCGGCCGATCCCTGGCGTTCCCGGAGCCGTTCAGGTGACGCCCCGCCGGAAGGTGAACATCGCCGTCGCGGCGTACCCCAACGGGCATCCGCGCTCGACGTACCGCAACCAGGACATCGACGCGCTGCTGGCCAAGCAGGCCGCGGGGGCGACGCTCGCGATCACGCAGCTGTTCTTCCACCCTGACGACTACTTCGCCTTCGTCGAGCGCGCACGTCGCGCGGGCGTCACGATCCCGATCCTGCCCGGCATCATGCCCATCACGTCGCCCGCGCGCCTGCGCCGCGTGCTGGAGCTCAGCGGCGAGGAGCTTCCCGCCGAGCTGTCCATCGACCTCGAGGTCGAGCCGACCGCCGAGGGCCGCACCGAGATCGGCGTCGCGCATGCGGCGGAGCTCGTGCGGGAGCTCGTGGACGGCGGGGCGCCTGGGATCCACCTGTACGCGTTCAACCAGCACCGCACCGTGCTGGACGTGCTCACGGCCGCCGGGGTCCTCCCCGAAGGCGGGGCGACGTCCCCCGTGGGCGGCGCCCTCCAGCTCGCAGAGACCAGCGGCGCGCACTAGGCCGCATCCTTCCCCCCTTCCGTCAGAGAGGACCGTCATGACCGCATTCCCCGAGGGCACCGTCCTGGGCTACCCGCGCATCGGCCGTCGCCGTGAGCTCAAGAAGGCCGTCGAGGCGTTCTGGGCCGGACGGATCGACGAGGCCGAGCTCGAGCGCACCGCGGCCGAGCTGCGCGCGACGACGCGCGAGCGTCTCGCCGTGCAGGGCCTCGGCCGCTCCGACTCGGCGATCCCCGAGTCGTTCTCGTACTACGACCAGGTGCTCGACGCCGCGGTCACCGTGGGTGCGATCCCCGCCCGCTTCGAGGACCTGCGGTCCGCCGACGGCACGATCGGCCTGCCGGCGTACTTCACCGTCGCCCGTGGCGAGGGCGAGCGCGCGCCGCTCGAGATGACGAAGTGGTTCGACACGAACTACCACTACCTCGTGCCCGAGATCGGACCGGACACCGTCTTCTCGCTGTCCAGCGACCGCATCGTGCGCCAGGTGCGGGAGGCGGCGGAGGCCGGCTTCCGCACCCGCCCCGTGCTCGTGGGCCCCGTCACGTTCCTCGCCCTCGCCAAGGCCGCGGACGAGGCGCCGGAGGGCTTCGACCCGCTGTCGCGCCTGGACGACCTCGTCTCGGTCTACGCCGAGGTGCTCGGCGCGCTCGAGGCCGCCGGCGCGGAGTGGGTGCAGCTGGATGAGCCGGCGCTCGTGAGCGAGTCGCTGCCGGCTTCCGTGGCAGCGCTCGGTGCGGCCGCGGAGCGCGCGTACGCGGTCCTCGGCGGTCTCGCGGAGCGCCCGGCGATCTTCGTCGCGGCCCCGTACGCGGCCCTCGACGCCAACCTCGCGGTTCTCGCCGCGGCTCCGATCGAGGCGATCGGCCTCGACCTCGTGCGCGGCACCGTGCCCGCATCCGTCCCCGGCCTCGCCGACAAGGTGCTCGTCGGCGGCGTGGTCGACGGCCACAACATCTGGCGCGGCGACCTCTCCGCGGCCTTCGACACCCTCGAGGCGCTGCGCGGTCTCGGTGCGGCCGGCGTGGCCGCGGCGACCTCCACCTCGCTGCAGCACGTGCCGCACGACGTCGAGGACGAGACCAAGCTCGATGAGCGCCTGGTGAGCTGGCTCGCCTTCGCCGACCAGAAGGTCGCGCAGGTCACGACCCTCGCCAAGGGCCTCGCCGAGGGGCGCTCCGCGATCGCCGCCGAGCTCGACGCCGCCTCCGCCGCCCTGACGGACCGTCTCAGAGCCCCCGGCGTCCGCGTGGACGCCGTCCGTGCGCGCACCTCGGCGCTGACCGGCGCCGACTTCGACCGCGGCGACTACGAGGCCCGTGTGGCCGCGCAGTCGATCGCGCTCGACCTGCCCGCGCTGCCGCTCACGACCATCGGATCCTTCCCGCAGACCGGCGAGATCCGACGCGCCCGCGCGCAGTTCACCAAGGGCGAGATCACCGCGGACGAGTACGACGGCTTCCTCCGCGAGGAGATCGGCCGGGTCGTGACCCTGCAGGAGGAGCTGGGCCTGGACGTGCTCGTGCACGGCGAGCCCGAGCGCAACGACATGGTGCAGTACTTCGCCGAGAACCTCGACGGCTTCGACGTCACCGAGAACGGCTGGGTGCAGTCCTACGGATCCCGCGCGACGCGCCCGTCGATCCTCTGGGGCGACGTCTCGCGTCCGGCGCCGATCACGGTGGCGTGGTCGGAGTACGCGCAGTCCCTCACCGCGAAGCCGATGAAGGGCATGCTGACGGGCCCCGTCACGATCCTCGCCTGGTCGTTCGTCCGCGACGACCAGCCGCTCGCCGAGACGGCGAACCAGGTCGCCCTGGCGCTGCGCGACGAGATCGCGGACCTGGAGGCCGCCGGGATCGGCGTCATCCAGGTCGACGAGCCGGCGCTGCGCGAGCTGCTGCCGCTCAAGAAGGCCGACCAGCCGGCGTACCTGGACTGGTCCGTCGCGTCGTTCCGGCTGTCCACGGCGGGCGCGGAGACGGCCACGCAGGTGCACACGCACCTCTGCTACTCGGAGTTCGGCGTCGTGATCGACGCGATCCGCGCGCTCGACGCCGACGTCACCTCGATCGAGGCCGCCCGCAGTCGCATGGAGGTCGTCACGGACATCGCCGCGGCCGGCTTCGACCACGGCATCGGCCCCGGCGTGTACGACATCCACTCGCCGCGCGTTCCGGACGCCTCCGAGGTCGAGGTGCTCCTGCGCCGTGCGGTCGAGGAGATCCCGACGCGTCAGCTCTGGGTCAACCCGGACTGCGGTCTGAAGACCCGCGGCTACGAGGAGACCAACGCCTCGCTGCGCAACATCGTCGAGGCCACCCGCCGCGTCCGCGAGGACGTGTCGGTCGCGGTCTGATCTCCCCGCACCGGGCGTCTTCATCGAGGCCCCCTCGCAGCACCGAGGCCCCCTCCCAGATTCGGATCTGAGAGGGGGCCTCGATGCGCAGAGGGGGCCTCGACGTGGAAGGGGCGGGGATCAGACCGCGCGCAGCACCGCCACGATCTTGCCGAGCACCGTGGCGTCGTCGCCCAGGATCGGCTCGAAGGCGCTGTTGCGGGGGAGCAGCCACACGTGGCCGTCCCGCCGGCGGAACGTCTTGACCGTGGCCTCGCCGTCGAGCATGGCCGCGACGATCTCGCCGTTCTCCGCGGTGCCCTGTGAGCGCACGACCACCCAGTCGCCGTCGCAGATGGCGGCGTCGATCATCGACTCGCCGGAGACCTTGAGCATGAACAGATCACCTTTGCCGACGAGCTGGCGGGGGAGGGGGAAGATCTCCTCGACCTGCTGCTCGGCCGTGATCGGCACTCCGGCGGCGATCCGGCCCACGAGCGGCACGAGCGCGGCGTCTCCGACCGAGGGGGCGGTGTCTGCGGGGTTCTCGGTCGAGAGGCCGGGCAGGTCGATGAGGACCTCCATGGCGCGGGTCTTGCCGGCGTCGCGGCGCAGGTAGCCGCTGAGCTCGAGCTGGCCGAGCTGATGCGTCACGCTGCTGAGGGACTTGAGACCCACGGCGTCGCCGATCTCGCGCATGCTCGGCGGGTAGCCGTACCGGGCGATCGAGGTCTGGATGACCTCGAGGATCGCCATCTGCTTCGCACTGAGGCTCTTGCGGCGCCGCGTCCGCGGGGCCTCGGAGCCGAGGTTCGCACCGTCGCTCATGCCATCTCCTTCGTGTGCATCGGGCCCTCGCGGATCCGGTGATCGGCATGGATTCGCGGGCGGCGATTCGAATGTCGGTGGTCCGTGATGGGGTCTTCGTATCGAAACCGTATCCGAGATCGGGGCGGAGTCGATAGATCTGTTCGAGCGTGTCGGCGAATTATCGGAACCGATATTCGAAGAACGCTTGACAGATGTTCGAACTCGAAAGTAGTTTCGGTACGTAGGTTCGCCTCTCCAGAGGCCCGGATTCGAAGATCCTCCACACGGGATCCCGATCCGGGGAGAGGCGGACCGACACAGACACTGAGGAGAAGCACCATGAGCAGCATCACCTTCGCCGGTCCGGTTCCCGCCACGCGCCTGCGGATCACCGCACGCGGTCGGCGCGTGCTCGCCGCGCTGGTCGCGCTCCCGGTGGCTGCGGCGATCGCGTTCGCAGCGCTGAGCGGCGGATCCGCGCTCGCCTCCGGCGAGCAGACGACGGGCAACACCTTCGCGACCGTCACCGTCCAACCCGGCGACACCCTGTGGTCCATCGCGGGCGAGGTCGCGCCGAACGCCGACCCGCGCGACGTCGTCGCCAAGATCTCCCAGCTGAACCTCGTCGACGGCGGCGTGATCGAGGTCGGGCAGCACCTGGCCATCCCGGCGGAGTACGGCGCGACCGGACGCTGATCGTCACGCGGCACCGGCATCACAGCCGGGCCGCCTAGCATGGCAGGGTGACTGTCTCGCTCGACGACTTACCCCTTCGTGACGACCTGCGCGGACTGCGCCCCTACGGGGCCCCGCAGGCGCCGCTGCCCGTGGCGCTGAACGTGAACGAGAACACGCATCCGGTGCCCGAGAAGGTCGCGAGCGACATCCTCGACGACATCGCGGTGGCGCTGCGCGACGTCAACCGGTACCCGGACCGCGAGTTCACCGAGCTCCGTGAGGCGTTCGCCGGCTACCTCGGCCACGACCTCGTGGCCGCGAACATCTGGGCGGGCAACGGGTCCAACGAGGTGCTCCAGCACATCCTGCAGGCCTTCGCCGGCCCTGGCCGCACCGTGTTCGGGTTCGCGCCGACCTATTCGATGTACCCGCTGCTCGCCCAGGGCACGGGGGCGACCTGGGTCGCCGGGGTCCGCCACCCCGACTACGAGCTGACGGTCGACGAGGCGGTCGCGCAGGTCCTGGAGCACGATCCGGACGTGATCCTGCTGTGCGCGCCGAACAACCCCACGGGCACCCCGCTGCCTCTCGACGTGATCGAGGCGGTGTACGAGGCCGCGCGAGGCATCGTCATCGTCGACGAGGCGTACCAGGAGTTCGCGCCGAAGGATTCGCCGACGGCGCTGACGCTGCTCGAGGGACGGCCGCGGCTCGCCGTCTCCCGCACGATGAGCAAGGCCTTCGCCTTCGCCGGAGCGCGGGTCGGCTACCTCGCCGCGGATCCGGCGTTCATCGACGCCCTGCGTCTGGTGCGCCTGCCGTACCACCTGAGCGCGCTCACCCAGGCGGCGGCGATCGCGGCGCTGCGGAACGCGCCGATCATGCTCGCGATGGTCGATGAGATCGTCGCGCAGCGCGATCGCATCTCCGCCACGCTCGCGGCCCTGGGGTACGAACCCCACCCGTCCTGGTCCAACTTCGTGCTGTTCGGCGGGGTCGCCGATCCCGCCGCGACCTGGCGCGCCCTCTACGACAGGGGCGTGCTGATCCGCGATGTCGGCATCACGCATCACCTGCGCGTCACGGCCGGAACCGAGGCCGAGACCACCGCATTCCTGGACGCCCTCGCCTCGATAGGATCGGCCTCATGACCGCTGAGACCCCCGCTGCGGCCCGGACCGCGCGCCGCACCCGCTCCACGTCCGAGTCGACGATCGAGCTCGAGCTCGACCTCGACGGCACGGGGCAGAGCCACATCGACACCTCGGTCCCGTTCTTCGACCACCTGCTGACGGCGTTCGCGAAGCACTCGCTGACAGATCTGACCGTGCGCGCCTCAGGCGACACCCACATCGACGCGCACCACACGGTGGAGGACGTGGCGATCGTGCTCGGCCAGGCGATCCGCGAGGCGCTCGGCGACAAGAACGGCATCTCCCGCTACGGCGACGCGCTCGTCCCGCTCGACGAGGCGCTCGTGCAGGCGGTCGTCGACATCTCCGGTCGCCCCTACCTCGTGCACGAGGGAGAGCCGGCCGGCTACGAGCACCACCTCATCGGCGGCCACTTCACCGGATCCCTCGTGCGTCACGTCTTCGAGGCGATCGCGTACAACGCCGCCCTGACCGTGCACGTGCGTGTGATCAGCGGCCGCGACCCGCACCACATCGCGGAGGCCGAGTTCAAGGCCTTCGCGCGCGCGTTCCGTCAGGCCAAGGCGCTCGACCCCCTCGTGGTCGGCGTGCCCTCGACCAAGGGCGCCCTGTGAGCGAGGGCGCAGAAGGCCGTCGTCCGACCGTCGCCGTCTTCGACTACGGGTCCGGCAACGTGCACTCGGCCGTGAAGGCGCTGATCCGCGCCGGCGCGGACGCGCAGCTCACCGGCGACCGCTCCGCGGCGCTCGAGGCCGACGGGCTCGTGGTACCGGGCGTCGGGGCGTTCGCAGCCGTCCGCGAGGCGCTCGCCGCGCACCGCGGGGATGAGATCATCGAGCGGCGCCTGGCCGGCGGCCGCCCCGTGCTGGGCATCTGCGTCGGCATGCAGGTCCTGTTCGAGGGCGGTGTCGAGCGCGGCGCCGAGGTCGAAGGGCTGGGCGAGTGGCCCGGCATCGTGACCGAGCTCGACGCTCCGGTCCTGCCGCACATGGGCTGGAACACCGTCGAACCCGATCCCGGCAGCGTGCTGTTCCGCGGGATCGAGCACGAGCGCTTCTACTTCGTGCACTCCTTCGCCGCGCAGACGTGGGAGCTCGAGGTCATGCCGCCGTTCCCCGAGCCGCACCTCACGTGGGCCGAGCACGGCTCGCGCTTCCTCGCCGCGGTCGAGAACGGCCCGCTCTCCGCGACGCAGTTCCACCCGGAGAAGTCCGGCGAGGCGGGCATCCAGCTCCTCCGGAACTGGATCTCCACGCTCTGATCCGTCTGACCGTGTGACGCCGGGGGATTGGTGCCCCGACCGTGCGCGGACTACTCTCTTCTCTCGTGCCGCGCCCGAAGCGCGCGGTGCATCGTGACCCGAAGGACGACATGAACGAGTTCGCGCAGTCCCCCTCCCTGACCCTCCTCCCGGCCGTAGACGTCGCGGGCGGACAGGCCGTCCGCCTGACGCAGGGTGAGGCCGGAAGCGAGACCAGCTACGGCGATCCGATGGACGCCGCCGCGGAGTGGGTGGATCAGGGAGCCGAGTGGATCCACCTGGTCGACCTCGACGCCGCGTTCGGCCGCGGCAGCAACACCGCGATCCTGCGCCGCGTGATCAAGCAGTTCCGCAGCGTCAACGTCGAGCTGTCCGGTGGCATCCGCGACGACGCGAGCCTCGAGGCGGCGCTGGAGTCCGGCGCTTCCCGCATCAACCTCGGCACCGCGGCGCTCGAGAACCCCGAGTGGGCCGCCGACGTGATCGCCCGCTACGGCGACGCGGTCGCGGTGGGCCTGGACGTCCGCGGCACGACCCTCGCCGCCCGCGGCTGGACCAAGGAGGGCGGCGACCTCTGGACGGTGCTCGACCGCCTCGAGGACGCCGGGTGCAGCCGCTACGTCGTCACCGACGTCACCAAGGACGGCACGCTCAAGGGCCCGAACCTCGACCTGCTCCGCGAGATCACCGCGCGCACTCCGAAGCCCGTCGTGGCCTCGGGCGGCATCGCGAACCTCGACGACATCGCCGCGCTCCGCGAGCTCGTGCCGCTCGGCGTCGAGGGCGCGATCGTCGGCAAGGCGCTGTACGCCGGCGCATTCACCCTGGCCGAGGCGCTGGATGTCGCCGGATCCTGACCACGCCGCGTCCGCGGCGTGCGATCACGACCACGGCGCGCACGGCAACGCCGGCGACTCCGCGGGCGTGCCCTGGGCGGGACGCTCCTTCCAGGAGAACACCCGGGCGAGCGACGACGGATCCGCGGATCCGGCGCTCTGGGACGCGCTGACGCGCTTCCGCGCCGGTGGCGGCTCGCAGGCCGAGGTCGTGGACGCGTTCCGCACGGCGCGCGTGCTCGTGCCGCTGGTCGCCGAGAAGGGCGACGAAGGCGTGGCGCCGTCCGGACTGACGGTGGACAAGACCCAGGAGCTCTCGCTCGTCACGGTCGCCGCGCCCGACGGGCGCACGGTGCAGCCGGCCTTCACGAGCGTCGACACCATGCGCTCCTGGGATGCGGTCGCACGCCCGATCCCCGTCGAGGCCGCCCGCGTGGCGTTGTCCGCTTCGTCGGGCGATGCCGAGCTGATCGTGCTCGACCCCGGATCCGCGACCGAGTTCGTCCTGCGCCGCCCCGCCGTGTGGGCGATCGCGCAGGGGCAGCACTGGGAGCCGAGCTTCCTCTCGCCAGAGGTCTACGCGGGCCTCCTGGAGAGCGTCGGCAGCGAGCTCGCCGTGATCGACGTCGCCGTCTCCGCCGGCGACCCCGACGCGCGCCTGCGCGGACCGGAGCTGGTCGTCACGCTCGAGCTCGTCGAGGGGCTGGATCGGGAGACGCTCGATGCGGTGCTCGCTCGCCTCGCGCAGCGCTGGGCCGCCGACGACCGCATCGCGGTGCTCGTCGACTCGCTCACCGTGCGCCTGCGCGCGAGCGCCTGAGGGCGGAAGCGAGCGAACCCGCCCCCGCCCGCGGCGAGGTCAGTTGACCGGTCCGGTCCACTTCTCGCCGGGGCCCTGCCCGATCGGGTCCGGGATGACGGAGGCCTCGCGGAAGGCGAGCTGCACGGAGCGCAGGCCGTCGCGCAGGGAGCGCGCGTGCATGTCGCTGATCTCGGGGGCGGCGGCGGTGATGAGGCCGGCCAGGGCGTTGATGAGCTTGCGTGCCTCGTCCAGGTCCTTCTGCGTCTCGGGATCGTCCGCGAGGCCCACCTTGACCGCGGCCGCGCTCAGCAGGTGCACGGCGGCGGTGGTGATCACCTCGACGGCGGCGACATCCGCGATGTCGCGGGCGGCTCCCGACGCGTCGGGGGAGAGGGGGGTGACGTGCTCGTGGCCGTCGGGCGCGGGAGTGCTCACTGTGCCGGCTTTCCGAAGGTCTTGCCTTCTGATAGACTTCTGCGGGCTCCGGGACTTCTCGTCCCGGCACGAAAGAGGATTCACTTCCCACCCGCGCTTGCCGCTCAAGGCTACCGGGTTCAGCACTCCGCCGATTCACATCGGTAGCCGCTGTGCAGCGAAGGCTGCGCAGCGGGTCAGGGTGCCGCCGGCGTCTGAATGCCGGCGGGTGGGACGATTCTGATTTCGCCCGTGATCCGTCCGGATCATGGTGGCCGAAACCATCGTCTAAGGAGTCCGCATCAGCGATCCCCGCACCAATGAGCGCATCCGCGTCCCCGAGGTCCGCCTCGTCGGCCCCGCGGGTGAGCAGATCGGCGTCGTCCGTATCGAGGCGGCGCTGCGTCTTGCGCAGGAAGCCGACCTCGACCTCGTCGAGGTCGCCCCGAACTCGAAGCCTCCCGTGGTCAAGATCATGGACTACGGCAAGTTCAAGTACGAGGCCGCGCAGAAGGCGAAGGAAGCTCGCCGCAACCAGGCGAACACGATCCTGAAGGAGGTGCGCTTCCGTCTGAAGATCGAAGCGCACGACTACACGACGAAGCTCAAGCGCGCCGAGGGCTTTCTCAAGGCGGGCGACAAGGTGAAGGCGATGATCCTGTTCCGCGGCCGCGAGCAGTCCCGTCCCGAGCAGGGCGTGCGGCTCCTCCGCAAGTTCGCGGAGGATGTGGCCGAGTTCGGCACGGTGGAGTCCAACCCCACCATCGACGGACGCAACATGGTCATGGTGGTCGCCCCGCTGAAGAACAAGTCCGAGGCGAAGGCCGAGCAGAACGCGGTGCGTGACGCGCAGCGCGCGGCCAACAAGCAGGCCGCCCGCGACGCCAAGGCGCCCGGCGCCCCGGCCGAACCGGCAGCTCCGGCTGCTCCGGCCGCCCCGGCTGAGTGATCCCGGATCCCACAGCCCCACACAGACCTCCCGCACGACGGGCAGAACCCTGTCGCCCAGCTGGGCGCCATACGAAGGAAGAGAAGATGCCGAAGCAGAAGACCCACTCGGGTGCCAAGAAGCGCTTCAAGATCACCGGCAGCGGAAAGCTGAAGAAGCAGCAGGCCGGGATGCGCCACAACCTCGAGCTGAAGTCGAGCCGTCGCACCCGTCGCCTCAACCAGGACCAGGTGCTGTCGAAGGCAGACACCAAGGTCGCCAAGAAGCTCCTCGGCCGCTGACGCCGATCGCACGATAGGAATACACGAAAATGGCTAGAGTCAAGCGCGCCGTCAACGCTCACAAGAAGCGCCGCGTCATCCTTGAGCGCGCCTCGGGTTACCGTGGCCAGCGCTCGCGCCTGTACCGCAAGGCGAAGGAGCAGGTCACCCACTCCCTCGTCTACGCGTACCGCGACCGTCGCAAGCGCAAGGGCGACTTCCGCCGTCTGTGGATCCAGCGCATCAACGCCGCTGCCCGCCAGAACGGCATCACGTACAACCGCTTCATCCAGGGCCTCGGTCTCGCCGGCGTCCAGGTCGACCGCCGCATGCTCGCCGAGCTCGCGGTCAACGAGCCGGCGACCTTCGCCGCTCTGGTCGAGACGGCCCGCAAGGCTCTGCCGGCGGACGTCAACGCGCCCAAGTCGGCTGCGTAAGCATCTGGTTCACGAAGGGGCGCCGTCCGCGAGGACGGCGCCCCTTCGGTGTCCCTAGACTGTGATGGTGCTGGAGAATCCCCGATCCCCGCGCGTGCGCGCCGTCGCCAAGCTCACCAAGCGCAGTGCCCGCACCGAGACCGGCCTGTTCCTTCTGGAGGGACCGCAGGCGGTGCGTGAAGCGCTGTCCTATCGGCCGGAGGCGATCGTCGAGCTCTTCGCGACTCCGACCGCGTGGGACAAGCACGGCGACCTGCGCCAGGCCGCGGCCGACGCCGAGGTGCGCTTCGAGTACGTGACGGAGTTCGTGCTCGCCGCGATGGCCGACACCGTGACGCCGCAGGGAGTGGTCGCCGTCGCCCGGCAGATGCCCACCTCGGTGCGGGACATCTTCGCCGCCTCGCCGCGCCTCGTCGCGATCTGCGAGGAGATCCGCGATCCCGGCAACCTCGGCACGATCATCCGCGCCGCCGATGCCACCGGCGCCGATGCCGTCGTGCTCACCGGCCGCACGGTCGACCTGTACAACCCGAAGGTCGTGCGCTCGACCACCGGATCCCTGTTCCATCTGCCGGTCTCGGTCGGCGGAGAGCTCACCGACGTCGTCGAACGTGCGCACGCGGCGGGTCTGCAGGTGGTCGCGGCCGACGTGAAGGGCGACGACCTGCTCGCCGCCCGCGCCGAGGGCGTGCTCGCCCGGCCCACGGCCTGGCTGTTCGGCAACGAGGCGCGGGGGCTCGAGGAGCCCGCGCTGGGGCTGGCCGATCGGGCGCTGCGGCTGCCGATCTTCGGCCGGGCCGAATCGCTGAACCTCGCGACCGCCGCGAGCGTGTGCCTGTACGAGAGCGCGTTCGCGCAGCGGGCCTAGGGGTCGCAGGAGACACGCTCACGGTATGAAGATCCTCATCGTCGAAGACGACGAACGCGTGGCCGATGCCCTTGCCGGCTTCCTCGGCCGCGCCGGCTACGCGGTCGAGCGCGCCGGCGACGGGCGCGGCGCCCTCGACATGCTCGGGTCGGACACCGAGGCGGTGATCCTCGACCTCGGCCTCCCCGACATCGACGGCATCGAGCTGTGCCGGCGCATCCGCGCGGTCAGCGGGGTTCCGATCCTCATCGCCACGGCGCGCAGTCAGGTGCACGAGCGGATCCGGGGGCTGCGGGCCGGAGCCGACGACTTCCTCGTCAAGCCCTACGACGTGCAGGAGCTGCTGGCCCGCATCGAGGCGGTCACCCGCCGCAGCCATGCGATCGGGGCCGAAGTGGGGCCCGTGGGCATCGACATCGACGGCGTGCGGATCGATCTGGTCGCGCGCCGGGTGCTCGTGGACGGCGAGCCCGTCGAGCTGACCCGCAAGGAGTTCGACATCGTCGCGGTGCTCGCCCGCTATCCCGGCGTGCCCGTCCCCAGGGAGCGGCTCATCCGCGAGGTGTGGAACACCGACTGGCAGAGCTTCGCCCGCTCGCTCGAGGTGCACGTCGCCTCGATCCGTCGAAAGCTCGGGCGGCCCGCGCTCATCGAGACGGTGCGCGGCGTGGGCTACCGGCTGACAGGGCTGTGACCCGTGCGGAAGCGCCTGTTCATCGTGTTCCTGGTGCCGCTCGCGGCGGTGCTCCTGCTGCTCGGCGGCGCCTATGGCTGGACGGCCTCGCGCGGCGTGCAGCAGAGCTTCTACACGCAGCAGGTCGGTGACATCGGCACCTTCGTGACGAGCGCGCGGCAGGCGCTGCTGTCCGGAAGCGCCGAGGTGCTGGACGGCGAACTGCGCCGCTACCACGAGCTGTACGGCACCCGGGTGACCGTGGTCGACCGATCCGGTCGCCCGTGGTCTCCGCAGCAGGGCGACGCGCCCGTACTGGACGATGCGACCGCGAACAAGGTGCAGCTCGCCCTCTCCGGGCGGCGCAGCGATCTGCCGGAGCCGGTTCTGCTGCCGTGGCAGTTCGCCGAGCAGTCCCTCGTGGAGCCGATCTTCGACCAGGGTGACGTCATCGGGGCCGTCGTCATGTCGGCGAGCGTGGAGGCACCCCGGGCCGAGATCGTGCGGCAGTGGATCCTGCTCGGCATCGTCAGCGTGATCGCGATCGGGATCGGCCTGCTCGTGGTGCTGGGTCTCGCGCGGTGGGTGCTCAGACCCGTGCATCGTGTGGACGAGGCCATGGAGGCGATCGAGCGCGGTGACATGGAGGCACGGATCGCCGATGACACCGGACCTCCTGAGCTGCACCGCATGATCCTGCTCTTCAACCGGATGGCGGAGGAGATCGAGCGCGTCGTGTCGCGTCAGCAGGAGTTCGCGCTCAATGCGTCGCACGAGCTGCGCAATCCGCTCAGCGCCCTGCTGCTGCGGGTGGAATCGCTCGCCACCGGTCTCGACAGCGGCTGGGACCGCGAGGTCGAGGCCACGCGCGAGGAGGGCAGGCGGATGACCAGGATCCTGGACACCCTGCTGTCCTTCGCGCGCGGAGCGGATCCTGCTCCGCTCCGGGATCCGATCGATCTCGCCGCCCTCGCCGAGCGCAGGGTGGCGGCCTGGCGGGATGCCGCGGCCGCGAAGGGCGTCGCCCTCAGGCTGCACGTCGAAGGGCCCGTGCGCTCCCGCACGGACGAGACCATCGCGGAGAGCGCGCTGGACGCCGTGATGGACAACGCCGTGAAGTTCTCGCCCGCGGGCACCGCGATCGACGTCGCGGCGTCGCGGGCCGAGTCCGGCTGCGAGCTGTCGGTGCGGGATCACGGGCCTGGACTCCCCGAGGAGGAGCTCGCGCACGCGACCGACCGGCACTGGCGCAGCGACCGGACGCGCGCGATCCCCGGCACCGGCCTGGGGCTCGCGATCGCCACGGATCTGCTGGCCTCGGTCGACGCCGGAGTGCGCGTCGAGGCGGCGGACGGCGGCGGACTCCGCGTGGTGCTGATGCTCCCCGCCGCGGAGGCGCGATGACGAAGCGATCCCCGCGGGCGATGCTGCGGATGCTGCTCGCGCTCCTGCTGTGCGTGCTCAGCGCGTCGGCGCTCGCCTCGTGCGCGCCGGAGGACCGGAGCTGGGCGGACAAGCCGCAGGCGATCGCGGGCGGGGGAGCGACCGGCGTCTACTACTCCTACGGCCAGCAGTTCGCCGAGGTGCTCACCGCACGGCTCGGGGCCGGGTTCGCCGTGCAGCAGACCAACGGATCCGTCGACAACCTGGAGCGGGTCGGATCGGGACGGGCGGTGCTCGGCTTCGCCCAGGGCGATGCGGTCGCCGATGCCGTGGCCGGCACCGGCGCCTTCCCCGAGGCGGTCCCGATCGTCGCGGTCGCGCGCCTGTACGACGAGTACGTGCACATCGTGGTCCGGGAGGGGTCCGACGTGCACGATCTCGGGGACCTCGCCGGCCGCACGGTGTCCCTCGGCGCGCGCGGCTCCGGCGTGGAACTCGTCGCGGGACGCGTGCTCGCGGCCGCCCACGTCGACGCCACCACGATCCGCAACCCCGCGCTGGGGTTGGAGGGCTCCATCGCCGCCCTGCGCAAGGGCGAGATCGAGGCCTTCTTCTGGGTCGGGGGACTGCCGACACCGGGCATCGCGACGCTCGCGGCCGACACCCCGATCCGACTGCTGTCCATCCCTCCGCCCGTCGTCGACGCCGTCAACGCGGCGCACGCGGGGGCCTATCGGCAGGCGGACTTCCCGATCGGCGGCTACGGCATCGACACCTCGACGGTGACGATGACCGTGCCGAACTACCTGGTCGCCCGCGCCGATGCGCCGGAAGGGCTCATCCACGACGCGACCGCCGTCCTGTTCGACGAACGCGTGACGATCGCCCGTCGTGCTCCGGCGGCCGCGCTGCTCGATCGACGCCAGGCGATCTTCACGGACCCGATCGCGCTGCACGCCGGCGCCGTGCGCTACTACCGCGAGACCCACGACTGACGCTCTCGCGGACCCGGCAGCTGCGGAGCGCGTCGAGGTATCTGCACCCGCCTCAAGAAAGGCTCAAGGAACCCCACGGGATCCGGCGCGGTCAATAGCCTCATCCGGTCGGAACCCTGCGGTTCCGGCACTGCCCGAAACATCCGGCCATTCGATTCGATGGAGAGTCAGCCATGACCGACGTCACCCCTGCTGCCGAGCGTCCCGATCGTGCGTCCTCGCTCGGTGCCCCTCTCGTCGTCGTGCAGAACGTGCAGAAGCACTACGGCGAGTTCCAGGCTCTGACCGACATCGACCTCACCGTGCACAAGGGCGAGGTGGTCGTGATCATCGGCCCGTCCGGATCCGGCAAGTCCACGCTCTGCCGCACGATCAACCGGCTGGAGACGATCACCAGCGGCTCGATCACGATCGACGGCAAGGAACTGCCCGCGGAGGGCAAGGGACTGGCC
The DNA here is from genome assembly GCF_002979495.1 of Microbacterium sp. MYb64. NCBI lineage: Bacteria > Bacillati > Actinomycetota > Actinomycetes > Micrococcales > Microbacteriaceae > Microbacterium > Microbacterium sp. MYb64. The sequence goes on from NZ_PCOW01000020.1 coordinate 64,452, forward strand.
CAGCTGCGCGCCGATGTCGGCATGGTGTTCCAGTCGTTCAACCTGTTCGCCCACCTGACGATCCTGGAGAACGTGACGCTCGGGCCGATCAAGGTGCGCGGGCTCAAGAAGGCGGACGCCGAGAACGAGGCGATGCAACTGCTCGAGCGGGTCGGCGTCGCCGCCCAGGCCTCGAAGCTCCCCGCGCAGCTCAGCGGCGGCCAGCAGCAGCGCGTCGCGATCGCGCGAGCACTCGCGATGCACCCCAAGGTCATGCTCTTCGACGAGCCCACGAGCGCCCTGGACCCGGAGATGATCACCGAGGTCCTCGACGTCATGATCGAGCTGGCCGCGAGCGGGATGACGATGATCGTCGTCACGCACGAGATGGGCTTCGCCCGCAAGGCGGCGAACCGCGTCGTGTTCATGGCGGACGGCCGGATCCTCGAGGAGGCAGAGCCCGACCAGTTCTTCACGAACCCGCAGTCCGACCGGGCGAAGGACTTCCTGTCCAAGCTCCTCACCCACTGATCTGATCCCCGCACCACAGCACCTGCACCGAAGGAGAAGCACATGCGAAAGTCACGGATCCTCACCGGCATCGGCATCGCGGCCGTCGCCCTGATCGCCCTCACGGGCTGCAACAGTGGCAGCCCCACCAGCCCTGGCGCGACCGAGGGCACGACCCCGACCAGCGACAAGCCGCTGTTCGAGGTCGCCAAGGACGTCAAGATCGACGGCAGCCCCACGTTCGACCGGATCACCAAGAACGGCAAGATCACGATCGGCGTCAAGGAGGACCAGCCCGGTCTCGGCTACAAGGACGCCACCAGCGGCGAGCGCACCGGATTCGACATCGACATCGCCCGCTGGATCGCCGCCTCGCTCGGCTACAGCGAGGACAAGATCGAGTTCAAGGCGATCCCGTCGGCCAACCGTGAGCAGGCGATCGTGAACGGCGACGTGGACTACTACGTCGGCACCTACTCGATCACCGACAAGCGCAAGGCCGTCATCGACTTCGCCGGCCCGTACTTCGTCACCGGCCAGGGTCTGCTGGTCCGCAAGAGCGAGGACACGATCAAGAGCGAGAAGGACCTGGCGGGCAAGACCGTCTGCTCCGCTACCGGATCCACGCCGCTGCAGAACATCCAGCAGAACTTCCCCGACACCAAGACCGTCGGACTCGACGTGTACTCGGCGTGCGTCGAGCAGCTCATCAACAAGCAGGTCGACGCGGTCACCACCGACCAGGCGATCCTGATCGGCTACGCCGCGCAGGACCCGGAGGAGCTCAAGGTCGTCGGCGAGCCGTTCACGACCGAGAAGTACGGCGTGGGCCTGGCCAAGGGCGACACCGCGTTCCAGACCTTCGTGAACACGATGTTCACCGATGGCGGGGACACCTGGAAGGCGATCTTCGAGCAGAACCTGGGCGCGAGTGGCATGAAGGTCACTCAGCCCGCTGTCGAGAAGTGACCCCGAGACGGCCGGCGGGCTCGGTCCCACCGGCCGTCTCCTCCCTTTCTGACCTCTGAAGTCCTCGAACTCGAAGGAGAGATGCGTGGACGCACTCCTGGGCAACCTCGATCTGTGGGGCCAGGCGACCCTGAACACGGTCCTGCTGTTCCTCGGCGGCGGTGTGCTGGCGCTCGTGCTCGGCACCATCGTCGGCGCCATGCGGGTCTCGCCGGTGCCGATCGCGCGCGGCGTGGGCACGGTGTACGTGAACCTGATCCGCAACACCCCGCTCACGCTGGTGTTCTTCTTCTTCGTGTTCGGGTATCCGAAGCTCGACCTGCCGGACATCCCCTACATGTGGCTCGCGATCCTCGCGCTCGGGATCTACACCGCCACCTACGTCGCCGAGGTGCTGCGCGCCGGCATCAACACGGTGCCGGTGGGACAGGCCGAGGCCGCCCGCGCGATCGGGCTGTCCTTCGGACAGGTCATGACCCTGGTCATCATGCCGCAGGCGTTCCGCTCGGTCGTGCCGCCCATGATGAGCGTCTTCATCGCCCTGCTGAAGAACACCACGATCGCCGCCGGCTTCTCGATCGTCGAGCTCGCCGCGCTCCGTGCCGAAGTCGCCGACTCCTACAACCGACCAGGCACGGTCATGGAGATCCTGCTCTGGGTCGCCGTCATCTTCATCATCCTGGTGTTCCTGCTGAGCCTCGTGCAACGGCACTTCGAGAAGAAGTGGAGGATCGTCCGATGAGCGGCGCATCCGTTCTCTACGACGTCCCCGGCCCCAGGGCCGTGGTCCGCAATCGCATCCTCGGCGCCGTCACCGTGCTCGTCGTCCTCGCGGCGATCGGCTTCGTCGTCTACCGCTTCGCCGTGACCGGGCAGTTCGACGCCGCGCGCTGGAACCTGTTCACCTACACGCTCGTGTGGCAGGGCATGGCTCAGGCGCTGTGGGCGACCGTCAGCGCATTCCTCGCCGCCGCGGTCGGCAGCCTCATCCTCGGCTTCGTGCTCGCGATCGGCCGCGTCTCGGAGCACGCCTGGGTGCGGATCCCCGTCACGGTCGTGATCGAGCTGCTCCGTGCTGTGCCGGTGCTGGTCATGATGATGATCTTCTACTACGGCATCAACTCCATCCCGGGCAGCACCTTCCGGATGACGCCGTACGCCGCGGTCGTGATCGGACTCGTGCTCTACAACGGATCCGTGCTCGCAGAGGCGCTGCGCGCCGGCATCGAGGCGCTGCCGAAGGGTCAGAAGGAGGCCGGCTACGCGATCGGGCTCCGCAAGTCCGGCGTGATGGCGTTCATCCTGCTGCCGCAGGCGCTGCGCGCCATGCTGCCGATCATCGTGTCCCAGCTCGTGGTGACTCTGAAGGACACCGCGCTCGGCTTCATCATCACCTACCCCGAGCTCATCTACTACGCCAAGTACCTCAGCGGACAGCCGGGCAGGCCGCTCCTGCAGGCGGGCCTCATCGTCGCGGTCATCTACATCTCCATGTGCCTGATCCTCTCCGGGATCGCGAAATGGCTCGAGGTGCGCACCCGGCGCTCGCCGAAGGTGCACCACAACGCCGGCAACTCGGCTGCGGACGACGAGTCGACTCTGACCGAGGTCATCGCCCTGCAGGGCCGCGCCGGCCGGCTCGACTCGGGCGGCGGGCAGTCCTGACTCCGGCGCGCTCAGCGAGGGGCTGAGCGCGCCGGTACCTCGCGTGGCGGGCCGAGGTGCCCTGTAGCCTCGCGATCATGGTGCACGTCGAACCCGTCTCCGCGTACCCGCCCGCTACGAGTCGGACGCTGGAGCAGTGGCTCGCAGTGGTCAGCGCGCTGTTCCTGAACCGGGTGCGCCGCTGGGTGCCGCGACCGGGGACGTCACTGTCGGTCCGGGGCCCGGGGAATCTGCGGAGTGGTCTGTGGACGGCGGGAGGGATCCTGCTCCTGGTCAACGTGTTCCTGGTGATCGGTGCGCTGACGTCGGGACGCGTCCTCTCGATGGTCTTCGTCGATCTCGGCATGGTGCTCCTCCTCGCCTCTGTCCTCGTCGTCCCGTCCGCGACCCTCGGCCGGAGCCGGCCGATCCTGCGGCGGCAGGCGCACGAGGACCCTCGCCTCGCGGCGACCCTGGAGCAGGAGCGGCTGTCGTGGACACCGGACGGACGCACCCCGGTGTTCGGACCCCTCTGAGCGATCGGCTGAGAGCGGGGCGGGCTCCGGCACGCCGGTAGACTCGGTTCTCGTGTCCGACAACGCACAGACCACATCTGAGATCACGCCCGAGGCGGTGGAGACGGCCGTCGAAGCCGCGCTCGCCGCGATCGGATCCGCGGCCGACACGGCCCAGCTCAAGGCCGCGCGTGCGGCGCACGTCGCAGAGGGTTCGCCGCTCGCGACCCTCAACGCGTCCATGCGCCAGGTCGCGCCCGAGCACAAGGCCGCGTTCGGCAAGCTCATCGGCCAGGGCCGCGGGCGCGTCACGCAGGCGCTGGCCGCGAAGGAGGCGGAGCTGGCCGAGGCCGAGACCGCCGCGCGGCTCGAGGCCGAGCGCGTCGACATCACCGCGGTCGCCTCGCGCACCCGCGTGGGCGCCCGGCACCCGCTCACCCTGCTGCAGGAGCAGATCAGCGACGTGTTCGTCGGGATGGGCTGGGAGATCGCCGAAGGCCCGGAGCTCGAGCACGAGTGGTTCAACTTCGACGCCCTGAACTTCGACGTCGACCACCCCGCGCGCCAGGAGCAGGACACGTTCTACGTGGACCCGTCCTCCCGCCACCTCGTGATGCGCACGCACACCAGCCCGGTGCAGGTGCGCTCGATGCTCGACCGCGAGGTGCCGATCTATGTGCTCTGCCCCGGGCGGGTCTACCGCACCGATGAGTTCGACGCCACGCACCTGCCGGTGTTCACCCAGTTCGAGGGCCTCGTCGTCGACAAGGGCATCTCGATGGCGCACCTGAAGGGCACGCTCGACCACGTCGCGCGCCAGCTCTTCGGCCCGGAGGCGAAGACCCGCTTCCGCACCAACTTCTTCCCCTTCACGGAGCCCTCCGCCGAGCTCGACCTGTGGCACCCGACCTTCAAGGGCGGCGCGCGCTGGATCGAGTGGGGCGGCTGCGGCATGGTCAACCCGAACGTGCTGCGCGCGGCGGGGATCGACCCCGACGTGTACAGCGGCTTCGCGTTCGGCATGGGCGTGGAGCGTGCGCTCATGTTCCGCAGCGATGTGCAGGACATGCGCGACATGGCCGAGGGCGATGTCCGTTTCAGCGAGCAGTTCGGGATGGTGGTGTGATGCGCGTCCCGCTTTCGTGGTTGCGTGAGTACGTGGATGTGGCCGAGACGGCCACGCCGGACGACGTCTTCGCGGCGCTCGTCTCCGTGGGCTTCGAGGAGGAGGAGCTGCACGGCTTCGACATCTCCGGCCCGGTCGTCGTCGGACAGGTCCTCTCCTTCGAGGACGAGCCCCAGTCCAACGGCAAGACCATCCGCTGGTGCCAGGTCGACGTCGCCGAGGCGAACGGCGGCGTCCGTGGCATCGTCTGCGGCGCGAGCAACTTCGCCGTCGGGGACAAGGTCGTCGTGACCCTGCCCGGCGCCGTGCTGCCCGGCCCGTTCCCGATCGCCGCGCGCAAGACTTACGGACACGTCTCGGACGGCATGATCGCCTCGGCCCGCGAGCTGGGGCTCGGCGACGAGCACAACGGGATCCTGATCCTCTCCGAGCTCGGCATCGACGCGCCCGTCGGCACCGACGCGATCGCGCTGCTCGGCCTGGACGACGTCGCGGTCGACGTGAACGTCACACCCGACCGCGGCTACGCCTTCTCGCTGCGCGGCATCGCCCGCGAGTACGCGCACGCGACGGGGGCGGCCTTCCGTGACCCCGCCAACCGTGACTTCGCCGAGCTGCAGCCCGGCAACGGCCGCACCGCCGTGGTCGAGGACGCGGCTCCCATCCGCGGCGCCGCCGGCGCGAGCGAGTTCGTCACCCGCGTGGTGCGCGGCGTGGATCCGTCCCGTCCGACCCCGCCGTGGATGGTCGCGCGCCTCACGCTCGCGGGCATGCGTTCGCTCGGGGTGCTGATCGACATCACGAACTACGTGATGCTCGAGCTCGGCAACCCGGTGCACGGCTACGACCTGGACAAGCTCGACGGCAACATCGTGGTCCGCCGTGCTGCGCAGGGCGAGAAGATGGTCACGCTCGACGGCCAGGAGCGGACCCTCCACGCCGAGGACCTGCTCATCACCGACGGATCGGGTCCGATCGGCCTCGCCGGCGTCATGGGCGGCGGCACGACCGAGATGAGCGAGACCACGCGCAACGTGCTGATCGAGGCGGCGACGTTCGACCCGATCACGATCGCGCGCTCCGCGCGCCGGCACAAGCTGCCCAGCGAGGCGTCCAAGCGCTTCGAGCGCGGAGTGGATCCGCTCATCCCGTTCGCGGCCGCGCGTCGCGTCGCCGACCTGATGGTCGAGCTCGCCGGCGGAACACTGACCGAGGAGGGCGGCGCGCTCTTCGCCGAGGTCTTCATCGAGGGCATCGACCTTCCGGCCGGCTTCGTGCAGGGCCTGATCGGCGTCGACTACACCGACGACGAGGTGACCGGCGCACTCGAGACGATCGGCGCCGAGGTGACGGCCGTCGACCCTTCGACCGCTGAGCTCGTCGAAGCGTCAGGGACCGGCTGGAACGTGATCCCGCCGAGCTGGCGTCCCGACCTCACCGACAAGTGGTCGCTGGCCGAGGAGGTCGCGCGCATCCACGGACTGGACCGGATCCCGTCCGTGCTGCCGACGCCGCCGTCCGGCCGCGGACTCACCGACCTGCAGCAGGGCCGGCGCCGCGTCGCGAACGCGCTGGCCGCCGCGGGGCTCGTGGAGACCCCGGCGTTCCCGTTCACCACGCAGGAGCAGAACGACCTGCACGGCTCCGCCACGGGGGAGCGCATCCCCGGTGTGCGCCTGGCGAACCCGCTCGACGGGCAGGCGCCGTTCCTGCGCCGTTCGCTGCTCCCCGGCCTGCTGCAGATCGCGCACCGCAACATCGCGCGAGGGCTCGTGGATCTCGCGATCTTCGAGACCGGCGTCGTGTTCCTGCCCGAGCCGGGCGTCGTCTACGGCACCGACGAGGTGCCGCCGCTCGGCGTCAAGCCCTCGGACGAGACGCTCGCGGCCCTGGACGCCTCGATCCCGCCGCAGGCCCGCTTCGTCGCCGCGCTGTTCACCGGGCACGTGACCCCGCGTCAGCCGGGACGCGCGGCCGAGGAGTACGGTCTCAGCGAGGCGCTCGACGCCGTGCGCGTGATCGCGGATGCCGCCGGCGTCGAGATCGACGTCGTGCAGGGGGGCCGCGCTGCTCTGCACCCCGGACGAACCGGCGTGCTGCAGGTGCGCGACGCATCGACGGGCTCCACGACCGAGGTCGGCTACGTGGGCGAGCTGCACCCGCGGGTCTCGGCCGACGCCGACCTGCCGGGACGCGCGGTGGTGCTCGAGCTCGACCTGGACGGCGTACTGGGGCTGGCGGGGGAGCGCGTGGTCGCGGCCTCGCTGTCGACCTACCCCGCCGCGACGCAGGACGTATCCCTCGTGATCGCCGCGGGGATCCCCGCCGCCGATGTGAGCGCGGCCCTGTCCGAGGGCGCGGGCGCGCTCCTGGAGTCGGTCCGCCTCGTCGACGACTACCGCGGCGAGGGCGTCGCGGACGGATCCAAGAGCCTGAGCTTCGCGCTGCGCTTCCGGGCCGACGACCGCACCCTGACCGCCGCCGAGGCGACCGAGGCGAAGCTCGCCGGCGTCGCCGTCGCGGCCGAGCGGTTCGGAGCCCAGATCCGCGACTGAGACGCGACACGAACGCACGACAGGGGAACGCCTGCACGACCGGATCCGCGGATCCCTCGTGCAGGCGTTCCTTCGTCGTGCATCCGTCGCGCGAGAGGCAGGCGGGCCGGAACCGTTCCTGGCTAGACTGGCCGGCAGTGACACGGGGTGCCGCATCCGCGGCTGAGAACAGACCCGTCGAACCTGATCTAGGTCGTACTAGCGAAGGGATGTCGCGATGAGCGCGCGTCTGGAAATGTCGTCCGAATCCGTGGTGGAAGCCGCCGCGGACCTTCTCACCGAGCTGCGAGCGGAGCCCCCGCTCGTGCACTGCATCACGAACTCGGTGGTCACCGGGTTCACCGCCAACGTGCTGCTGGCGCTGGGCGCTGCTCCCGCGATGGTGGACATCACCGGCGAGGCGGGCATGTTCGCCGCGATCTCGTCCGGGCTGCTGGTGAACCTCGGAACACCGACGCCCGAGCAGCGCTCCGCGAGCCTCGAAGCCGTCGGCGGCGCCCGTTCGGCCGGCACCCCCTGGGTGCTGGATCCGGTCGCGGTCGGCGCACTGCCGGTGCGCACCGCGCTCGCGCAGGACCTGCTCGCGCTGCGCCCCACGCTCATCCGCGGCAACGCCTCCGAGATTCTCGCGCTCGCCGGCCGCAGCCAGGGCGGGCGCGGCGTCGATGCGCTGGACGGCACCGAGGCCGCGGCCGGCGCGGCCCGAGAGCTGGCCAGGATCACCGGGGGAGCGGTGGCGGTATCCGGCCCGGTCGATCTCCTCGTCGATGCGGATCGCGAGGTCCGCATCGCGAACGGCGATGTCCTGCTCACCCGGGTCACCGGCGGCGGCTGCGCGCTCGGCGCCGTGATGGCCGCGTTCCTCGGCGCGGCCCGGAAGACGGGCGACAGCCCGCTGGTCGCCGCGGCCGCGGCAACGCTCGTCTACACGCTCGCCGCCGAGGACGCCGCGGCGCGGTCCGAGGGGCCTGGGTCCTTCGCGGTCGCCCTGCTCGACGCCCTCGCCGCGATCCGGCCGGACGCCCTTCCGGGGCGCGCCCGCGTCGAGGCGCGGGACTCCGCGACGGCGGGGGTCGCGGCATGACGCCGACCGGCCTCGCGACCGCGCCCCGGTCCGCGAGCACGTTCCCAGCAGCGCCGCGCCGGAGGCTGACGGCCGACGATCTCGCCCTCTACCTCGTCACGGATCCCGTGCTGAGCGGGGCGCGCGGTGTCGCGGCCGTGGTCGACGCGGCGGTCGCGGGCGGCGTGCGATTCGTGCAGCTGCGGGACAAGGACGCCGACGACGCGTCGATCGTGGACCAGCTGATGGAGCTCTCCGAGGCCATCGCGGGGCGGGCGCTGCTCGTCGTGGACGACCGTCTCGACGCGGTCGTGGAGGCGCGGCGCCGCGGCGCCCGCGTGGACGGGATCCACCTCGGCCAGTCCGATGCCTCGCCGCTCCTGGCGCGCTCGGTGCTCGGCCCCGACGCGATCGTGGGTCTCACCGCCAACACTTCTGCGCACCTCGACGCCGTGCGGGCCCTGCCCTCAGGCACCGTGGACTACCTCGGCGTCGGCGTGATCCACCCCACGAGCACCAAGGCCGACCACCCCGCGCCCCTCGGCGTGGCGGGGTTCGCCGCGTTCGCCGCCGCGAGCCCCTTGCCGTGCGTCGCGATCGGCGGTATCGAGCGGATCGACGTGGCGGCCCTCCGCGCTGCGGGAGCGGCCGGGGTCGCGGTGGTCTCCGCGCTGTGCGCGGCACCGGATCCGCGCGTCGCCGCGCGCAAGCTGCTCCGCGCCTGGGGCGCGGGCGGAGTGCCCCGCGTGCTGTCGATCGCCGGCAGCGACCCATCAGGCGGGGCCGGGATCCAGGCCGACCTCAAAGCGATCGCCGCGAACGGCGGCTACGGCATGGCCGCGATCACCGCGCTGACCGCGCAGAACACCCGCGGCGTCAGGGGCGTGCACGTCCCGCCCGCCGAGTTCCTGCGCGCCCAGCTCGACGCGATCAGCGACGACGTGCGGATCGACGCCGTGAAGATCGGGATGCTCGCCGGATCCGCGGTCATCGCCGAGGTCGGTTCCTGGCTGCGGGAGCACCGGCCGCCCACCGTCGTCCTGGATCCGGTCATGATCGCCACCAGCGGCGACCGGCTGCTGGACTCCGAGGCGGAGCAGGCCCTCCGCGCCCTGCTGCCGCTCGCCGATCTCCTCACGCCGAACCTGCCAGAGCTGGCCGTGCTCGCCCGCGAGCCCGCGGCCACGAGCTGGACCGGCGCCCTCGCCCAGGCGCAGCGGCTCTCGGCCGAGACCGGGGCCCTGGTGCTCGTGAAGGGAGGGCATCTCGGCGGCGATGAGGCGCCCGACGCGCTCGTCGGTCCCTCCGGGCCGGTGCGCGAGTATCCCGGATCCCGGATCCGCACGGCCAGCACGCACGGCACCGGCTGCTCGCTCTCCGCCGGACTCGCGACCCGCCGGGCCGCCGATCACGACTGGCGCGACGTGGTCGCCGAAGTGCGTTCGTGGCTGCGCGAGTCGATCGTCGCCGGCGCGGGGCTCCAAGTCGGATCCGGCCACGGTCCGGTCAGCCACTTCGCCGGGCTGTGGCGCCGCGGAGGCCTCGACGCCGCTCCGGGTCGCGAGGCGATCGCCGCGGAGTGGTGGTCCTCGATCGCCCCGATCCGCCGTGCGATCGACGACCTGCCGTTCCTGCAGCGACTCGCCGAAGGGAGCCTGCCGGAGGCCGCGTTCCGCTGGTATCTCGCGCAGGACGCCCTCTACCTGCGCGACTACGCGCGCACCCTCGCGGAGGCGTCGCGCATCGCACCGGATTCGGCGGAGCAGGCCTTCTGGGCGCACTCCGCCGAGCAGTCCGTGATCGGCGAGCTGCAGCTGCACGCGAGCATGCTGTCGCCGGAGGGAGTCGGCGACGAGACGTTCCGCGCAGATGCCGCGCCCGCGACGGTCGCCTACCTGGACCACCTGCGCGGCACGGCGTTCGACGGCGACTACCGGGTGCTCATCGCCGCGCTGCTGCCGTGCTTCTGGATCTACGCCGATGTCGGCACGCGGCTGCACGCGCAGGCGGGAGGCGACCCTGCGCACCCGTTCGCGTCCTGGCTGGACGAGTACGCGGATCCGCGCTTCGCCGAGGCGACCGAGGAGGCGATCCGGATCGTCACCGCGCACGCGGCCGCGGCGGACGTGCAGACCCGCGAGCGGATGCGGATCGCGTTCGTGCGCTCGAGCGAGCACGAGCGCGCGTTCTTCGCCGCCGCGGCTCTCTGAGCGCCCTTCGTCTCGCCTTCGGCTCGCTCAGGGACCGCTACGCGAGACGAAGGACGATTTGGTCGAGGGCGCCACGGCGCGATATCGTCGCCGCATGCTTCCGGCTCCGCACACGACCACCCAGACGGGTGCTGCCGTGGTGCGTCGACGCCGCACGGGCGACCGCCGACTCTAGGCGACCCTGCGCTCCCGCGTCGACGACGGTGGGGTGCCGGTGTCGCCGCCTCCGGCCCCGCATCCGCACTGTTGCCGCGCGCCGCCTTCTTGGGCGTCGTCGGCAGGCCCGACCGTTAAGGTGGAAGCATGACGTATTCCGTCGCCGTCTCCGGCGCATCCGGTTATGCGGGCGGCGAGATCCTTCGCCTGCTCGCGAGCCATCCCGACGTCGAGATCCGCACCGTCACGGCGCACTCGAACGCCGGACAGAAGCTCTCCGAGCATCAGCCGCACCTGCGCTCCCTGGCGCACCTGACTCTGCAGGACACGACGCCCGAGGTCCTCTCCGGGCACGACATCGTGTTCCTCGCGCTGCCGCACGGCCAGTCGGGTCAGTACACCGACGCGCTCGGCGACGTCCCGCTCGTGATCGACGCGGGCGCCGACCACCGGCTCACCTCGCAGTCCGCGTGGGACTCGTTCTACGGCGGGGCGTTCCACGAGCCGTGGGCGTACGGCGTCCCTGAGCTCCTGGTCGGGGGTGGCTCCGGCGGCTCGGTGAAGCAGCGCGAGCACCTCCGCGGCGCCACCCGGATCGCGGCCCCCGGCTGCAACGCCTCCACCGTCAGCCTGAGCCTCGCCCCCGGCGTCGCGGCAGGCGTGATCGACCCCTCCGACATCGTGACGGTTCTCGCCGTCGGCCCCTCCGGCGCCGGCAAGAGCCTCAAGCCGCACCTGCTGGGCAGCGAGATCCTCGGATCCGCGAACCCGTACGCGGTCGGCGGCACGCATCGGCACATCCCCGAGATCCGGCAGGCGCTCGCAGCCGCGTCGGGCCCTTCGACAGGCTCAGGGACCGTGGATCCGGACGGGATCCGGATCTCGTTCACCCCCGTCATCGTGCCGATGGCGCGGGGGATCCTCGCGACCTCGACCGCCCCCATCGCCCCCGGCGCCACCGACGCGCAGATCCGCGACGCGTGGCAGGCCGCCTACGGCGACGAGACCTTCGTGCAGCTGCTGCCGGAGGGATCCGTCCCGCGCACCGCCGACGTGCTGGGCGCCAACACGGCGCTCATCGGCCTCGCGATCGACCGCGCCGCGAACCGCGTCGTCGTCGTCACCGCCGTCGACAACCTCGTCAAGGGCACAGCGGGCGCCGCCATCCAGTCCATGAACCTCGCGCTCGGCCTCACCGAGACCACGGCGCTCAGCATCAACGGAGTCGCCCCATGAGCGTGACAGCACCCCAGGGATTCGAGGCGGCCGGTGTCGCCGCGGGTCTCAAGTCCACCGGAAAGCCCGATGTGGCGCTGGTGGTGAACCGCGGCCCGCGCAAGGTCGGCGCCGCGGTGTTCACCAGCAACCGCGCCAAGGCCAACCCGATCATCTGGTCGCAGGAGGTGGTGAAGGACGGCGTCGTCGAGGCGGTCGTGCTGAACTCCGGCGGAGCCAACTGCTTCACGGGCCCCTTCGGGTTCCAGACCAGCCACCTCACGGCGGAGCGCGCCGCCGAGCTGCTGGGCGTGAGTGCCGGAGACGTGGTGGTCTGCTCCACCGGTCTCATCGGCACCGGCGACGAGGTCTTCCGCGGCAGGGTGCTCGCGGGCGTCGAGGTGGGCGTCGCGCAGCTGAGCACCGACGGCGGCCAGGCCGCGGCCGAGGCGATCATGACCACCGACACGGTCGCGAAGACCGTCGTCGTCAGCCGCGACGGCTGGACCATCGGCGGCATGGCGAAGGGCGCGGGCATGCTCGCCCCTGGTCTCGCCACGATGCTCGTGGTGCTCACCACCGACGCCGACCTCGAGGCGTCGGAGGCCCACGCGGTTCTGCGGCGCGCGACCGGCACGACCTTCGACCGGCTCGACTCCGACGGCTGCATGTCGACCAACGACCAGGTCACGCTGCTCGCCAACGGCGCGAGCGGGATCCGCCCCGACCTCGACGCATTCGCGGCGGCGCTCACCGAGGTCTCGGACGAGCTGGCCCGCAAGCTGCAGGATGACGCCGAGGGCGCGAGCCACGCGATCTCGATCGAGGTCGTGCACGCGGCGGACGAGCGGGACGCCGTCGAGGTGGGCCGCTCGGTTGCGCGCAACAACCTCTTCAAGGCGGCGATCTTCGGCAACGACCCGAACTGGGGGCGCGTGCTCGCCGCGATCGGCACCACCAGGGCGGCGTTCGATCCCTATGACGTCGACGTGTGGATGAACGGCGTGCGCGTGTGCACCGCCGGCCGTCCTGACCGCCCGCGGGAGGAGGTCGACCTCACCCCGCGCGCGACGCACGTGCTGATCGATCTCAAGGTCGGTGAGGCCGCGGCGACGATCCGCACGAACGACCTCACCCATGACTACGTGCACGAGAACAGCGCCTACGCCTCATGAGCGATCTCCAGGACACCGCGCCGGAGGAAGCAGCGCTCAAGGCGCAGACCCTCATCGACTCGCTGCCGTGGCTGAAGCGGTTCCGCGACCAGATCGTCGTGGTCAAGTACGGCGGCAACGCCATGATCTCGGACGAGCTGCAGGAGGCCTTCGCTCAGGACATCGCGTACCTGCGCTACGTCGGCGTGATGCCCGTCGTCGTGCACGGCGGCGGCCCGCAGATCTCGCACATGCTGGACCGCCTGGCGATCCCGAGCGAGTTCAAGGGCGGCTACCGCGTCACGTCGACCGAGGCGATCAGCGTCGTGCGGATGGTGCTCACGGGGCACATCAATCCGCAGCTCGTCGCGAAGATCAACAGCCACGGCCCGATCGCGACGGGCCTCAGCGGCGAGGATGCCGGGCTCTTCGGCGGACGCCGTCGAGGTGTGGTCGTGAACGGCGAGGAGGTGGATCTGGGCCGCGTCGGCGATGTCGTGCAGGTGGATCCGACTCCCGTTCTCGACCATCTGGCCGCCGGCCGGATCCCCGTCGTCTCCAGCATCGCGCCGGACCTCGACCACCCCGGTCAGTCGCTCAACGTGAACGCGGACGCAGCCGCCTCGGCGCTGGCCACCGCGCTCGGAGCGGTCAAACTCGTGATCCTCACGGACGTCGCGGGCCTGTACGCGGACTGGCCGAACCGCGACTCCCTGGTCTCGCACCTCACCACGGGAGAGCTGAAGAAGCTCCTCCCGTCGCTCGAATCGGGGATGATCCCGAAGATGACCGCGTGCCTGGAGGCCGTGGAGTCTGGCGTGCACGCGGCGGCCATCATCGACGGACGGGTGCCGCATTCGGTGCTCGTCGAACTGTTCACCAGCAAGGGAATCGGAACGGAGGTGGTGGCGGGATGACGTCGCCGGCCGAGGGAACATGGCAGCAGAGCGCGGATCGCGACCTGATCTTGAATGCGGGGCCGCGGTTCGAACTGCTCGTCCGCGGTGAGGGATCGCACCTCTGGGATGGCGAGGGGCGACGCTACCTCGACTTCCTCGCGGGGATCGCGGTCACCGCGCTCGGGCACGCCCACCCCGTCTTCGTCGAGGCCGTGTCCCGTCAGGCGGGCACGCTCGCGCACGTGTCGAACTACTTCGCAACGCCTCCGCAGCTCGAGCTCGCGGCGCGGCTGAAGCGCCTCGCCGGCACCGGGGACGAGGGCCGCGTGTTCTTCGGCAACTCCGGAACCGAGGCGAACGAGGCCGCGTTCAAACTCGCCCGCCTGCACGGCGGCACCGAGCGCCCGCGGATCCTGTCGCTCGACAACGCCTTCCACGGCCGCACGATCGGTGCGCTCGCGCTCACGGCGAAGGCGTCGATGCGCGATCCGTTCCAGCCGCTTCCCGGGGGCGTCGAGCACATCCCCGCCACGATCGAGGCGCTCGAGGCGGCGATCGACGACCGCGTCGCCGCGCTGTTCGTCGAGCCCATCCAGGGCGAGGCCGGCGTGCTCGAGCTGCCGGAGGGCTACCTCCGCGCAGCGCGCGAGCTCACCGCGAAGCACGGTGCGCTGCTGATCGTGGACGAGATCCAGACCGGTGCCGGCCGCACGGGCGACTGGTTCGCCTTCCAGCACGAGGGGATCGTGCCCGACGCGATCACCCTGGCGAAGGGCATCGGCGGCGGCTTCCCGATCGGCGCGCTCGTCGCGTTCGGCGAGGCTGCCGCACTCCTGCAGCCCGGCTCGCACGGCTCCACCTTCGGCGGCAACCCGCTCGCCACCGCCGTGAGCAACGCGGTGCTGGAGGAGATCGAGAACTCCGGCCTCGTGCAGAACGCACGGGATCGCGGCGTGCAGGTGCGCGAAGCGGTCGAGGGGATCGGATCCCCGCTCGTCACCGGCGTGCGCGGTCGCGGTCTGCTCATCGGCGTGGCGCTGGCCGCCCCCGTCGCCGGGGACGTCGTCGCCGCGGCGCAGCGCCTCGGGCTCGTCGTCAACGCCGCCAACCCGTCCTCGGTGCGGATCGCTCCCGCGCTCACGATCGGCGACGCCGAGATCGCCGAGTTCACCGAACTGTTCACGGCCGCCCTCGCAGAGGTCGCGGCCACCGCACTCACGGAGACATCAGTATGACCCGCCACCTGCTGCGCGACGACGACCTCACCACGGCCGAGCAGACCGAGATCCTCGATCTCGCGCTCGAGCTGAAGAAGGACCGCTGGGCGGACAAGACGCTCGCCGGTCCGCAGACCGTCGCGGTGATCTTCGACAAGTCCTCGACCCGCACCCGCGTCTCGTTCGCGGTGGGCATCGCGGATCTCGGCGGATCCCCGCTGATCATCTCGACGGCGAACAGCCAGCTCGGCGGCAAGGAGACCCCGGCCGACACGGCCAGGGTGCTCGAGCGCCAGGTGGCCGCGATCGTGTGGCGCACCTACGCGCAGGCGGGCCTCGAGGAGATGGCCGCCGGCACCAGGGTGCCGGTGATCAACGCCCTGTCCGACGACTTCCACCCCTGCCAGCTGCTCGCCGACCTGCTCACGATCCGCGAGCACAAGGGCGACCTGAAGGGCCTCACGCTCTCGTTCTTCGGCGACGGGCGCAGCAACATGGCGCACTCGTACGTGCTCGCGGGCGTCACCGCGGGGATGCACGTGCGGGTCGCCTCTCCCGAGGCCTATGCACCTCGTGCCGATGTCGTGGCCGACGCCCACCGCCGTGCGGCGGAGACCGGCGGATCCCTGACCCTGGTCGCGGATCCGGATGAGGCCGCGGCAGGCGCCGACGTGATCGTCACCGACACCTGGGTGTCGATGGGCAAGGAGGAGGAGAAGGCACAGCGCCTTCGCGACCTCGGCGCCTACAAGGTGACGAGCGCGACCATGGCGCTCGCCGATCCTGAGGCGATCTTCATCCACTGCCTGCCCGCCGACCGCGGCTACGAGGTCGACTCCGAGGTCATCGACGGCCCGCAGAGCGTCGTCTGGGACGAGGCGGAGAACCGCCTCCACGCCCAGAAGGCCCTGCTCGTCTGGCTCATCGGGAAGCAGGACCAGCCGTGACCGCCGCGCACGGCACGAACCAGGGCGCCCTCTGGGGCGGCCGGTTCGCCGGGGGACCCAGCCCGGAGCTCGCCGAGCTGAGCCGGTCGACCCAGTTCGACTGGATCCTCGCCCCCTACGACATCGCGGGTTCGCACGCGCACGCCACCGCGCTGGAGGCGGCGGGCTACCTGGAGGCGGATGAGGCCGCGCGGATGCACGCGGGCCTCGACGCACTCGCCGCGCGGATCGCCGATGGCACGCTGCTCCCGCAGCCTGCCGATGAGGACGTGCACGGCGCGCTCGAGGCGGCGCTCATCGCCGAGGTCGGCGCGGATCTGGGCGGGCGCCTGCGCGCCGGGCGCAGCCGCAACGACCAGATCGCGACGCTCGTGCGCATGTACCTGATCGACCACGCGCGGGTCATCGCACGCGAGGTGCTCGGCCTCGTCGACGCCCTCGTCGCGCAGGCGCAGGCGCACGACAGCGCGATCCTGCCGGGGCGCACGCATCTCCAGCACGCGCAGCCCGTGCTGCTCGCGCACCACCTGCAGGCGCACGCCTGGCCGCTGGTGCGCGATCTCGAGCGGCTCGTCGACTGGCGCGCGCGTGCCGGCGTCTCGCCGTACGGCGGGGGAGCGCTGGCCGGATCCACTCTGGGGCTCGACCCTGCGCTGGTCGCCCGTGAACTCGGTCTGGACCGCCCCGCGGAGAACTCGCTGGACGGCACCGCCTCGCGCGACGTGGTCGCGGAGTTCGCGTTCATCATGGCGATGATCGGCATCAACCTGTCCCGCATCTCCGAGGAGATCATCCTCTGGAACACCCGCGAGTTCGGCTTCGTCACCCTCGACGACGGCTACTCGACCGGATCCAGCATCATGCCGCAGAAGAAGAACCCGGACATCGCCGAGCTCGCGCGCGGCAAGTCAGGGCGGCTCATCGGCAACCTGTCCGGCCTGATGGCGACGCTCAAGGGCCTGCCCCTCGCGTACAACCGCGATCTGCAGGAGGACAAGGAACCCGTGTTCGACTCGGTCCGCACCCTCGAGGTCGTGCTGCCGGCGTTCACCGGGATGGTCGCGACGCTGCGATTCGACACCGCGCGCATGGCGGAGCTCGCTCCCCAGGGCTTCTCGCTCGCGACCGATGTCGCCGAGTGGCTGGTGAAGAACCGCGTGCCGTTCCGGGATGCCCATGAGATCTCCGGCTCCCTGGTGCGTGCGTGCGAGCAGCGGGGCATCGGCCTCGAGGATGCGGACGACGCGCTCCTCGCCGAGGTCTCGCCGCACCTGACCCCGGCCGTGCGCGAGGTGCTCACGATCGAAGGATCCGTTGCGAGCCGCGACGGCGTCGGGGGAACGGCGCCGGTGCGCGTCGCCGAGCAGCGCACCGAGCTCGTCGCCCGTGCGCAGTCGGCGGCTCACGCCCTCGGGATGTGACCGAAGTCCCCGGCATCGATAGACCTTTCGTCCGTCGAAACCCCCCTCCAGGCCATCGCCTGGAGGGGGGTTTCGCCGTTCATCAGGTGTTTCGTTCGGGTGAGCGCGGGCGATCGGGGTGCACGACACGCCCGGGTTGCGACCACGATTTGCCGGAACCCCGGGATCCGCGTAACTTATTACTTGTTCGCCCCAAGCGGTAGAGCGAAAGGCCGGAAGGTCTGACTCCCCAAGCGGCGAACGAATCCCGATCTCGACGAAGAACTTCCCTCGCGGAAGATCTTCGACTATGATTGGGAACTCCCACCTCAGGTTCGCCGCAAGGCGCAGCGAGGGGGAGTGAGATCAAGCCCTACTTGTGATGCCGCCAGGCTGGACTGTGGGAGCATCCGATCCTTGAGAACTCAACAGCGTGCACTTGTCAAATGCCAATTTATTCCTCGTCCAGCTTTCGGGCTG
>NZ_PCOW01000021.1:0-69146 GCF_002979495.1 Microbacterium sp. MYb64
GGCGTCGGGGGAGGGGGATCCGGTGGGCCCAGTGGCTGGCTCCGGGGATCCGGTTCGGGGCGCACCTGTGCCGTTTGGGGCGCCGTGCGCCGGTGTGGACGGTCGTGACACGCCCCAAAACGTGGGAGTGCGCCCCGAACGTGCCGTGCGACCCGAACGGGCCGAGCCGGCCGTGCTCGGGATCCCCGCCGGCGTGAAGATGTACTCGCCCGTCTTCGCCGTGACCCCGGTCGCGGCGGGCGCCCTCGCGGCGGACTGGCTGGGATCCGGGACTGTGCCGACGGCTGTGCGCGAGGTGCTCGACGTCGACGAGGCCGCGCTCCGCCGCGCCAGGGTGGAGCCGGTGCTCTACGGCAGCCTGCGCGTGCCGCAGCGGCTCGGGCGCACCCAGGCGCGCAAGGCGCCCACACCCGTCACCGAGCAGGAGGCGGTCGCCGCCGCCGCGCGCAGCGCCGTCCGTGCGATGCGGCCGGGCGTGCGATACCTGCTCGGCCCCGGCGGCACCACGGCGCGGATCGCCGCGGAGCTCGGCATCGCGAAGACCCCGCTCGGCGTGGACGTCGTGCTCGACGGACGCCTCGTGGCCGCGGGCGCCGACGAGCGCCGGCTGCTCGCCGAGGTCGCGGCCGGCCCCGCCCAGGCCGTGGTCACCGTGATCGGGGGGCAGGGGTTCCTGCTCGGCCGCGGCAACCAGCAGCTGTCCCCGCGGGTGATCCGCGCGCTCGGGGCGGATCCGCTCCTCGTCGTCGCCCCCGAGCAGAAGCTCGTCGACCTCGGCGGACGTCCGCTCCTCGTCGACACCGGCGATCCCGAGGTCGACGCCTCCCTCGCCGGACACATCCGCGTCATCACCGGCGCCGCAGCCTCCGCGTTCTACGCTGTCGCCGCACCCGAAGCCCTCGTCCCCTGACCCGTACCCGACCCGCAAGGAGCACCCCATGCGTCTGCAGAACAAGACCGCCATCGTCACCGGAGGCGCCGGCGGCATCGGCCGCGCCACGTCCCTCGCCTTCGCGGCCGAGGGCGCCAACGTCGCCGTCGTCGACCTGAACGCGGAGGCCGCAGAGGCTGTCGCGGAGGAGATCCGCGCGGCGGGCGGCTCCGCGGTCGCGATCGGCGCCGACGTCTCCAGCGAGGCCGACATCGAGCGCGTCGTCGCCTCGGTCGTCGACGGCTTCGGAGGCGTGGATGTCGTCTTCAACAACGCCGGCATCATCCGGCGCACCACGGCGGTCGAGACCACGGTCGAGGAATGGGACCGCGTGTTCGGCGTGAACGTGCGCGCGATCTTCCTGATGTGCAAGCACGTCGTGCCGATCATGGCGGCGAACGGCGGCGGATCCATCGTCAACACCGGATCCGGCTGGGGGCTCAAGGGCGGCGGCCAGGCGCTCTCGTACTGCGCGTCGAAGGGCGCGGTCGTGAACATGACCCGTGCGCTCGCGATCGACCACGGCCCGCAGGGCATCCGCGTGAACTCGGTGAACCCGGGCGACGTCGACACCGGCATGCTCCGCGACGAGGCCCGCCAGCTCGGCCAGGATCAGGCCGGCTTCCTCGCCGAGGCCGCGGAGCGCCCGCTGAACCGGATGGGCCAGCCCTCCGAGATCGCGGCGGCCGTCGTCTGGCTCGCGAGCGACGAGTCGTCGTACGTGACCGGATCCGCCCTCGTCGTGGACGGCGGCGGCATCGCCTGAGCCTGCTGCGGCGCGCGGTCCTGCGGGGTGCACGGGATCCTGCCGAGGGCACGGCTCCTCGACGTGAGGAAGCCGTGCACTCGGCATGGGTCCGTGCACTCGGCACTCGGGCTCTCACCCAGCAGGCTCGCGTAAAATCGGGACAATGACCGACGCCCCCTCCGACGCCCCGTCGACGCAGAGCGACCTCAGCGCCACGACAGGCGACGACGCGGTCGGATCCGGCATCGACCCGACCGACCTCGCGACCACCCTCAGGGTGCTCGCGGAGCTTCACGGGCTCGACCAGGACCACCCCGACTTCATCGCCGTCCGCCGGGGGACCTCGGCCATGTTCAAGGCCGCCAAGCGGGTCCGTCGCCGGGAGATCCGCGATGCGATCGCCGAGGCCGACCGCGCTGTCATCGCGGCGACCGCGACGGGTGCTCCGGACCGCATCGACGACGAGACGCGCGGTCTCGACCTCGAGAGCAGCGTGACGGATGCGCCGACCGCCGGCGAGCTGCTGAAGCCCCGCAACTGCTACATCTGCAAGCAGTCGTACACGACGGTCGACGCATTCTACCACCAGCTCTGCCCCGATTGCGCTCGGTTCAGCCGCGGCAAGCGCAACGCCCGCACCGACCTCGCGGGCAAGCGCGCGCTGCTCACCGGAGGGCGCGCCAAGATCGGCATGCACATCGCGCTGCGGCTGCTCCGCGACGGCGCGCACACCACGATCACGACCCGGTTCCCGCGCGACGCGGTGCGCCGGTTCGCGGCGCTCCCGGACTCGGCCGACTGGCTGCACCGGCTCCGCGTCGTCGGCATCGACCTGCGCGACCCCGCCCAGGTGATCGCGCTCGCCGACTCGGTCGCGGCGCAGGGCCCGCTCGACATCCTCATCAACAACGCCGCGCAGACCGTGCGCCGCTCGCCCGGCGCGTACTCGCTGCTCGCCGACGCCGAGCTGCAACCGCTCCCGAACGGGCCGCTGCCAGAGATGGAGACCTTCGGGCACACCGCGGATCCCCACCCCGAGGCGCTGCAGGCGTCGGTCGACGCGCACCCGCTGCTGTCGATCGCGTCGCTCGGCGGCACGATCGCGGAGCGGGGCGGGCAGGCGCTCACCGCCGAGGAGCTGGCCCGGCTCGCGATGGCGCCCGGATCCTCCTCCCTCGCGAAGCATGCGGACGGCACGGCGATCGACGCGGGCGGCCTCGTCCCGGACGTGAACCGCGTGAACAGCTGGGTGCAGAGCGTGGAGCAGGTGGATCCGCTCGAGATGCTCGAGGTGCAGCTCTGCAACACGACGGCGCCGTTCCTGCTCATCAGCCGGTTGCGTCCGGCGATGGCAGCGTCGCCCGCCCGACGCAAGCACATCGTGAACGTCTCGGCGATGGAGGGCCAGTTCTCCCGCCGGTACAAAGGTCCGGGACACCCCCATACGAACATGGCGAAGGCTGCGCTGAACATGCTCACCCGGACGAGCGCCGGCGAGATGCTGGAGACCGACGGGATCCTGATGACCGCCGTCGACACGGGGTGGATCACCGACGAGCGCCCGCATTACACGAAGGTGCGCCTCGCCGAGGAGGGCTTCCACGCCCCGCTCGACCTCGTCGACGGCGCGGCCCGCGTGTACGACCCGATCGTGCGCGGCGAGTCCGGCGAGGACGTCCACGGCGTGTTCCTGAAGGACTACGAGTCCAGCCCCTGGTGAGCGCGGGCCTGTGGCGCCTGCCCCCTCGCTTCGCGCTGCCCTCCCGCGTCGCGCTGCCCTCCTACTTTCGAGTCGTCCCCGTCAGCGGCGCCTATAGCGTCCGCTGATGGGGACGACCGCGAGGTGGAGGGCACGGCGGGGCGCGCCGCGCCGTCTCGGCGGAGGCGGCGTGGCGCCGGGGATCCGCGGCGGTACTCTGAGCGCACCGGGTCGCTGCCAGCGTCCGGCACCGACCGAGGAGGCTGTCATGGTTCCCGAGATCAACTACTGGGCTGTTCTGCTGGCGACCGCATCGAGCATGGTCGTCGGATCCATCTGGTACGCCCGCGGCGTGCTCGGCACCCGCTGGGCCCGCCTTGCGGGGGTCGACCTCGACAATCCCAAGGGCAGCCCGGTCCTCGCCATCATCGCGACCGTGATCGTGAGCTTCCTCACGGCCTGGGTGCTCGCGGGGGCCACGGCGATCGCCTGGCACTTCTACGGCGGATCCTTCTTCCTCTCGGCGCTCGTCACGGCGATCACGCTGTGGATGGGATTCACGGCGGCGCGGTTCATCACGCACGACGCGTTCGAGGGGCGCCCCAGCTCGCTGACCGTGATGAACATCGCGCACGAACTCGTCACGGTCGTGGTGATGGCCGTCCTGATCGGCGTCTGGCCGCCGGCCCTCGGCTGACCACACGGCCGACTCTCGGCTGACCTCACCGTCCGCCGACCTTCGGCTGATCGCACCGCCCGCCTCGGCTGACCGCGCTGCCCTCGGCCGACCGCGCCGCCGGCCCTCGGTTCGGCTCCGCCCTGCTGCCCCCTCTGGTGGCCCGTCCCACTTCGAGTCGTCCCCGTCAGCGGAGCCCATAGCGTCCGCTGATGGGGACGACCGCGAAATGGGGGGGGGAACCGGAGGGGGCGAGGGCAAGCACAGCACCGCTGCGCGAGAGCCGTCAGCGGCGGATCGCGTAGCGGTGCAGGGCGACGCCCTGGTCGTACGAGGCCTGCTCGAGCAGGTCGAGGATCACTGGCGCTCTCGTCTCGCCGGGGCGCGGATCGTCGAACAGCGGGCGGCCGGATCCGAGGATCGCCGGATGCGTGAACAGCAGGAGCTCGTCGAGAAGCCCCGCCTCGAGCAACGCGGTGGCGAGCGTCGCCCCGCCCACGCCGATGCTGCCCTCGGTCTCGGCGCGGACCTCCGCGAGCCGGGATACCGCATCCTCTCCGATGACCCGCGTATGGAACGGAGCCTCGGTGCGGGTGCGCGAGACGAGGATCTTCGGCTTGTCGGTCCAGATCGCGCCGTACTCCTGCATGAACGCGGGCAGCGAGGCGTCGTCGCGCGCGGCGGGCCAGAACGACTCCATGATCTCGAACACGCGCCGGCCCTGCACCATGAGCGCGAGGTCCTCGGCGCGGCGGTTGAACTCGCGATGCAGCGCCTCGTCGATCCGCATCCAGTCGCCGCCGCCCTCGTCACCCGGGGCGGCTTCGATCCGCAGATCGAGGGACACGTTCATCCAGTACACGAACCGGCCGGCCATGCGCCTCTCCCATCGTCGGGGACGCTCTCGACGCTAACCCCGGCCCTCCGCAGGCGCAACGCCCCCTCGTGGTGCCCCTCATCAACAGAGCCGTCCCCGTGAGCGGACGCCATAGGCGCCGCTGACGGGGACGACTCGAAAGTAGGAGACTAGGCGGCGACGCGGGCGATCGCGGCGATCGCGCTCGTGAAGAACGGCAGACCGTCGACGCCGCTGCGCATCGCGGCGGAGGTGTCGGGGCCGAAGCCGGGCTCGGTCGCGTGCTCGGGGTGCGGCATCAGGCCCACGACGTTGCCGCCGGAGTTGGTGAGGCCGGCGATGTCGCGGAGGGATCCGTTCGGGTTCACGCCGGCGTAGCGGAAGGCGACGAGGCCCTCGCCCTCGATGCGGTCGAGCGTCTCGTCGGAGGCGATGTAGCCGCCCTCGGCGTTCTTGAGCGGGATGATGATCTCCTGCCCGCGCGTGAACTCGTGGGTCCAGGCGGTGTCGGCGTTCTCGACCGTGAGCTTCTGGTCGCGGCGCACGAAATGCTGGTGGTCGTTGCGGATCAGGCCGCCGGGCAGCAGGTGCGCCTCGACGAGCATCTGGAAGCCGTTGCAGATCCCGAGGATCGGCATGCCCTTGGCGGCAGCGTCCTTGACCTCGGTCATGATCGGCGAGAGCGCGGCGATCGCGCCGGAGCGCAGGTAGTCGCCGTAGCTGAAGCCGCCGGGCAGGATCACGGCGTCGACGCCGTCGAGGTCGTGCGCCCCGTGCCAGAGCGCGACCGGCTCGGCACCGGCGATGCGCACGGCGCGCTGGGCGTCCCTGTCGTCCAGGGATCCGGGGAAGGTGACGACCCCGATCCGCACCGTCATTCGGCGACCTCGATGCCGACCACGTCCTCGATCACGGAGTTGGAGAGCACCTCTTCGGCGATCCGGCGGGCCTCGGCGAGGACATCGTCGGTGACCTCGCCGTCGACGGTGAGCTCGAAGCGCTTGCCGATGCGGACGTCGCTGAACGCGGTCACGCCGGTGCGGGCGAAAGCTCCGGATACGGCCTTCCCCTGCGGGTCGAGCAGTTCGGACTTGGGCATGACGTCGACGACGATGGTGGGCATTCGAGGCTCCGAAATGTCGCGGGCGGGAGGGCGCGTCCAGTCTACCGTCCGGCGAGAGGCCGGACCGCGGTCAGCTGCGGAACACCGTGTGCACGTCGCCGACGACGTCGCGGCCGCCGAGCCCGTCGATCTCGAAGAGCACGGAGATCCCGGCGACGTGATAGCCGAGCTGCTCGACGATCCTGCGCCCCGCGGCCAGGGTGCCGCCGGTGGCGAGCACGTCGTCGATGAGCAGGACGCGGGATCCCGCGGGCAGGTCGTCGTGCATCTCGATCGTGGCCGTGCCGTACTCCAGCGCGTAGTCCACGGACGCGGCCGGCAGGGGCAGCTTGCCCGCCTTGCGGATCGGCACGAAGCCGGTCCCCGCCTCGATCGCGGCGGCTCCGGCGAGGATGAAGCCGCGCGCCTCGATCCCGGCGACGACGTCGAAGGATCCGCGGAACGGCGCGACGAGCGCCTCGGTCGTCGCCTGCAGCGCTTCGCGGTCCGCCAGCAGCGGCGTGATGTCGCGGAACAGGATGCCCGGCTCCGGGTGGTCCGGGATCGAGCGGATGAGCGATTCGGCACGGACGAGCGCGGGCGAGGAGGTCACCGGTCCAGGGTACGCGGGCAGTCTCGTATGCGTGGTGTGCCGAACTCAGTCGAATCGGGGGTTGCAGATCGCCGAACGGGCTACGCGTGCACGAAGTGACTGAGTTCCACCCGGATCGGCGGGGCTACCGTGCCCGTTGACATCGTGGGAGCGCTCCCATAGCCTGAACCGGACCGCCGGGGAGGCGCTCAAGAAGTCCGAACCTCGCAGCCCGAGCCTCACAGCTCGAGCGTTCGCGAGGAGCACCCCCTCGCGAACCCGCCGCGAATCCACCACCGCGCCGACCCGACGACGCACCAGCGAAGGAGCGCCCTTGAACACGTCCGTCCGCCGATTCCCCGACGGCTTCCTGTTCGGAGCCGCCACCGCTGCCTACCAGATCGAGGGCGCCGCCTTCGAGGACGGCCGCACCGCATCGATCTGGGACGCCTTCGCCCGCGAACCCGGTGCGGTGCTGAACGGCGAGACCGGCGACGTCGCGTGCGACCACTACCACCGGTACGCCGAGGACGTGCGGCTCATGGGCGAGCTGGGCCTGCAGGCCTACCGCTTCTCCACCTCATGGGCGCGCGTGCGGCCGGACGGCGGCGCGGTCAACCCCGCCGGCCTCGCGTTCTACGACCGCCTCGTCGACGAGCTGCTCGCGGGCGGCATCGTGCCCTGGCTCACGCTGTACCACTGGGACCTGCCCCAGGCGCTCGAGGAGAAGGGCGGCTGGACCTCCCGTGACACGGCGGAGCGCTTCGTCGAATACGCGCTCAGCGTGCACGACGCGCTCGGCGACCGGGTGCAGCACTGGACCACGCTCAACGAGCCCTGGTGCTCCTCGTTCCTGTCCTACACCGCGGGCGTGCACGCGCCGGGGCGGGTCGGCATCGAGGACGGCATGCTCGCCGCGCACCACCTGCTGCTCGCGCACGGTCGTACGGTGCGTGCGCTCCGGGAACGGGATCCGCAGCTCGACCTCGGGATCACGCTGAACCTCACGGTCGCCGATCCCGCCGACGCCCGGGATCCCGCCGACGTCGACGCCGCGCGCCGCATCGACGGGCAGTTCAACCGCTGGTTTCTGGACCCTGTGCTCCGCGGCGCGTACCCGGCCGACGTCGTCTCCGACATCCGCGAGGTGGATCCGATCGCCGTGCGCCGCTGGGCCGCCGCGATCCACGAGGGCGACCTCGACACCATCGCCGCGCCGCTGGACTGCCTGGGCGTCAACTACTACCACGGGGAGCTCCTCTCCGGGACGCCGCAGCCGGGCAGCGAGGGCACGCCGCACGACGGCGGCGTCGAGGGAGAGAACGTGCGCCGCACGCGCTCTCCGTTCCCCGCCGCAGATGACGTGCACTGGGTCGAGCGCGGGCTGCCGCGGACGGGCATGGACTGGGAGGTGCAGCCGGAAGGGCTCACCCGGCTGCTGCGCCGGCTCGGCACCGAGTACGCGCCGGGGCTGCCGCTCTACGTGACCGAGAACGGCGCGGCGTACGACGACGAGGTCGAGGGCGCACGCGTGGCCGACCCCGCGACGGGGGTCAGGACGGGCGGGGTCGTGCACGACGCGGAACGGGCCATGTTCCTGCGCGAGCACGTCGCGGCGACCTACGACGCGATCGAGGAGGGCGTCGACGTGCGCGGCTACTTCGCGTGGTCGCTGCTCGACAACTACGAGTGGTCCTGGGGCTACGGCAAGCGGTTCGGGATCGTGCGGGTCGACTACGACACGCAGGAGCGGATCGTGAAGGACTCCGGGCGCGAGTACGCCAGGATCATCGCCGCCCGGGCGGTCTGAGACATGGACGACGGGATCGGGTCGAGCGCCGGGCGCGCCACGATCGAGGAGGTCGCGGCCGCGGCGGGCGTCTCGCGATCGACGGTGTCGCGGGTCGTGAACGGGTCGACCGCGGTGAGCCCGCACGCGCTCGCCGCGGTGCAGGATGCGATCGCGCGCCTCGGCTACGTCCCCAACCGGGCGGCGCGCTCGCTCGCCCTGCGGCAGACGCACGCGATCGCACTCGTCGTGCCGGAGGACACCCGGCGCTTCTTCGGCGACCCCTACTTCGGCGCCGTCGTGGCGGGGATCAGCGACCGGATCGCGCGCTCGGACTACATCCTGAACCTGTTGATCGCGAGCGACGACCCGGGCGGCCGGATGACGGGCTTCGTGCGCAACGGCGGAGTGGACGGCGCGATCATCCTGTCGCACCACAACAGCGACGCCTTCGTGGATCGCATCGTCGAGGCGGTGCCCGTCGTGTTCGGCGGCCGGCGCACGAACGGCGGCGAGGACGACTGGTTCGTGGACGTGGACAACGTCACCGGCGGCCGGCAGGCCGTCCAGCATCTGCGGGACATCGGGCGGCGGAGGATCGCGACCGTGACCGGACCGCTGTCGATGGCGGGCGCCGTGGACCGGCTCGCCGGATTCAGGGAGCGCCTCGCCGAGGACGGGCTGGAGCCGTTCGCCGAGATCGCGGGCGACTACTCCGAGGCCAGCGGGGCGCGGGCGGCGCAGCGGCTGCTGCGGCGCGCCGCCGAACCCGGAGGAGCGCTGCCCGACGCGGTCTTCGCGGCGAGCGACCTCATGGCCCGCGGCGTGCTGCGCACGCTCCGCGGCGCCGGCCTGCGGATCCCCGAGGACGTCGCGATCGTCGGCTTCGACGACTCGCCCGTGGCGCTCTCCACGGATCCGCCGCTCACGACGATCCGCCAGCCCATGCATGCGCAGGGCGAGGCGCTCGCGGGCATGCTGATCGATCGGCTCACCGGGGCCGCGCCTGCGCACCGCACGACGCTCGGCACCGAGCTGGTGGTGCGCGGGTCGGCGTGAGGCGGGTCGGGGCCCGTCGGCCTCGGCTCCGCGAGCCCGGCAGGACCCGACGCATAGCGACTCGACGCATAGCCGATCGGCTGATGCGGAGCGGGCTGCGGCGTTCGTAGGCTGAGCCCATGGAACCGCGGTCGGAGGCGCAGCACGAGGCGCCCCTCGGCGACGGCGTGCGCGGGATCCTCGCTCCGGTGCGATTCGGGCGCGCGCTGCAGATCGTGCTCATCGCGCTGATCGTGGTCAGCGGGATCCGGTACGTGCTCCGACATGGCGAGGGCGAGAACGCGGTGCCGGTCCTCGCCGGCGCCGCCGTACTGGTCGTGGCCGCCGTGTTGCAGGGGCTCGTCCCCCGTCGCGGCGCGTGGCCTGCGACGTGGGCTCTCGTGGTGTGCGTGCTCTGGGCGGCCCTGACGCTCGTGGCCCCGTCGTTCGGATGGTGCGCCGTCCCGCTCGCCTTCGCGGTGCTGCAGATCCTCCCGTTCTGGCCGGCGACCACCGCGATCACGGCGATGACCGCGGTGGTGATCGTCGCGGAGCTGCGCCTGTCCGCGCTGTTCGACCCCACGCTCGTCGCCGGCCCGATCGGGATCGCGTTCGCCACGATCGTCGCCTACCGCGCGCTGGACCGCGAGGCGCGCGCCCGTCAGCAGCTGCTCGACGAACTCACCGCGACGCAGGCCGACCTCTCCGCCGCGCAGCATCGCGCCGGCGCTCTCGCCGAGCGCGCGAGGCTGTCGCGCGAGATCCACGATTCCGTCGGGCAGGACCTGTCCAGCATCAACCTCCTGCTTCAGGCCTCCGAACAGGGCTGGGAGCGTCGTCCCGAGGCCGCAAGGGAGCAGGTGCGCGCGGCTGCCGGCACGGCGCGCTCCGCGCTCGACGAGGTGCGCCGGGTGGTGCGCGACCTCGCCCCCGGCGAGCTCGAGGGCGCTGCTGGATCCCTCCCCGCCGCCCTCGCGCGGGTGGTCGAGGAGGCCGCGGGGCGCGGCATCGACGTGCAGTTCCGCAGCCACGGCACCGCCACCGAGGTGCCGCTGCCGGTGGCGTCGGCCATCATCCGGACCGTGCGCGGGGCGCTCGCGAACGTCGCAGAGCACGCCCGTGCGAGCAGGGCCGTGGTGAGCCTCACCGCGCAGCCCGATGAGCTGCGCCTCGACATCCGCGACGACGGCGTCGGCTTCGACGCCCGGCCCTCCGCGATGTCGGCCAGGGCGGCGCAGCGCCGCGCGACCGGCCGCGGCCAGGGCATCCCGGGGATGGCGGAGCGGATCGCGCAGCTCGGCGGCGAACTGCAGGTCGAGAGCGCCCCGGGGGAGGGCACGACGCTGTCTCTCGTCTTCCCCCTCGGCGAGGACGGATCCGGAGCGGATCCGAAAGGCGAGCGCGGATCCGATCCGGATCCGCAGGAGGAGAGCCGATGACGCTGCGGATCGTGCTCGTGGACGACCACCCCGTGGTCCGGGCGGGCGTCCGCGCGCTGCTCGAGTCGACGGACGACCTCGTGGTCGTCGGGGAGGCGTCGAACGCCTCCGACGCCGTGCGGGCGGTCGAGGCCGAGCGGCCGGATGTCGTGCTCATGGACCTGAGCCTGGGCGACGGCGAGGGCGGGATCGTCGCGACGGGTCGCATCCGCGCGCTGCCGGATCCGCCCGCCGTGCTCGTGCTGACCACCTACGCAAGCGAGTCGGACATCCTGCGCGCCCTCGACGCCGGGGCTGCGGGCTATCTCCTCAAGGACGCGCCGCCGGACCAGCTCTTCGCGGGGATACAGGCGGTCTTCCGGGGTGAGCCGGCACTCGCCCCTTCGGTCGCCGCCGTGCTCATGCGCCGCGCCGCCTCGCCGGAGCCGCGCATGACCGAGCGCGAGGTCGAGGTGCTCGAGCTGCTGGCCGATGGACTCGGCAACCGCGAGCTGGCGAAGACGCTGTTCGTCTCGGAGGCGACCGTGAAGTCGCACCTCTCCCACATCTACGGCAAGCTCGGCGTCGACACCAGGGCCGGGGCTGTGGCCGCCGCGATCGAGCAGCGCATCATCCGGCGCTGACCGCGGCGGGCTCGGGGTGCCGTCTCCACCGCGGACGCCGAAGCGCCCCGCCTCCCTGCCGTGCACAGCGCAGGAGACGGGGCGTCGGTCGCCGATCCCCCCAAGAGATCGGCGCCTGCGGTCAACCCCCTGATCGCAGGATCGCCCCGCCGAACAGCGCGAACGCCGTGATCCCTGCGGACAGGATCACCGCCGCCGATACGCCGGCCACCGCGAGCAGGGACACGCCCTGTCCGCCGAGGCGCTGTCCGCCCAACCCGATCGCCACGCCCTCCGGTCGTTCGATCGGGCCGGTGCTCTCGTCGCGGTACGGGCCCGTGCGCGCCGCGAAGCGTCGGTGCAGCTCTTCGGCGAGCTGCACGGTCCCCTGCATCACGTCCGGTCGGTCGAACCGGGTGCTGCCGGGCAGATACACGTAGGCGCGGTCCTCGACCAGTTCGAGCTCGGCGCCGGCGCCGAGATCCAGGACCCGCGCCATGAGGTCTGGCGTGAAGATGTAGAGGGCGTCGCGCTGATAGCCCTCGGGCACGAGCAGCTGGAAGGTCGACGCGAAGTGCCCCTCGAGGTCCATCCGTGCTCCGCCCAGCCCCAGGGTGGGCACGATGCTGCGGCGCCGGTTGCGCAGCACGATGTGCGGGACCTTCGCGGGCAGCGGCAGCTCGATGAAGGCGAAGGGGCGCTGCACGGTCGCGGCCTCGTCCCGACCGCCGACCGAATGCGCGACGCCCAGCTCGAACGGGATGCGCTCGTCCTCCGAGGCGATCACGCCGCGCTCGATCGAGCGGCGCATGCGGGTGAACGCCGAACCCGGGCGTCGGGTGCCCTGCAGCAGATCCGCATAGGCCCACCCGTTCGCCCACGCGAACATCGCCAGGCGCGCGCGACGGGAGAGGCTCACGGCGTACCAGACGAAGCCGAACGCCCCCAGCACGCCGTAGAAGACGCCGAACACGGCGAGCAGCGGCACCCGCGCGAGCATCCCGATCGAGCCCAGCCACCAGAGCCCGGCCACGATCGCCGCCGTGAGCAGCAGCACCCCGGCGAGCACGGCGAAGAAGCGCCGATGCAGGGGGATGCGCGCCGCACGCTCGTAGGCGAGCAGCGTGCGCATGCCCGGCGGGGTCCGCAGAGCCGAGAGGTCGACCCTGATCGGCTCCGCGGCGCGCGGATCCGTGCTCCTGTGCCCCTCGCTCACCCGACCCGCCAGGGCAGGGAAGCCCACGGCCCGTTGCGCTTCGCGGTGGACGCCGCCTTGAACTCGGACCAGCCGTCGCCGAACTTGTCGAAGGTCTTCTCGCCGATCACGCCGTCGCTCCAGTGCATCACGCGGCCCGTGATGTAGCTCAGGCCGAAGTCGGCCCAGGAGGAGAACGCGGGGCGGCCCTCCTCGTTGATGCGGTGGATGATCGCCCGTGCCTCCGGCACGTCGGCGTGGCCCAGGGCGACGCCCCAGGTCGCGAGCGCGACGGCCTGGCCGAGCGCGTAGCCGTCGAGCGTGCGGACGTAGACGTCGGGCGTGACGATGTCCTTGCCGACGAGCTTGCGCACCTGCGTCTCGACGCCCTCGATCGCCGCGACGAAGGTGCGGGCGTCGCGCTTGTCACCGCCGGCCTCGATGATCGCGGCCGTCCACTCCTTGGACTTCGGCACGCGGCCGAGGCGTCCCGCGAGCTCCGCACGGATGGCGAGGCACGTCACCCACACGTCGCGGCGGCGCCGGACGGTCACGAGCCGCTCGATGCCGGCGAGCCATTCCTCACGGGTCGCGACGCCCCACATCTCGACCAGCCGCTTCTTCTCGCCCGCGCTGAGCGCGGAGGCGGTCGGGTCGTTCCACGGGCCGGACGGCTGGTTGACGATCTGCAGGAAGCCCAGGGCGATCTCGTTCGCCTCGCGGTCGTCGGTCGAGTACGCCTCGGAGGGCTTCACCTTCGCGGCAGGCATGATCCAGACCACCAGGAAGAACAGGACGACCACACCGACGATCACCCACACCCACCACTGGGCGAAGAGCCAGCCGATGAGGCTGCCGAGGTCGTTCAGATCGACGCGGGCGCTGCCGTGCATGAGGGTCCTCCGGTGTGGGGGGGATTTGTAGGTTGAATGAATATTCAGTGATTAATGTAGCGAAAGGATCCGTCACCCGGAAAACGGATCCGGAAGGCACGGCGCATGGCCCGCTCCCCGGAGCAGAACCGCATCGCCCGGGAGCGCTCGCGCGAGAGCCTGCTCGAGGCGGCGATCGACGTCTTCGCCGAGCGCGGGATCGACGGCGCCACGATTGCCGACATCACAGGGCGCGCGGGCGTCGCGCAGGGGCTGGTCAACTACTACTTCGGCGGCAAGGAGCAGCTCGTCCATGCCGTGATCGACCGCTGGTTCGACATGCTGCTCGGCATCGCGCACAGCGGCCCGCCGCCGGTGCCGGGCGGCGCCGGCGAGGCGGACCGGGGCGTTGCGCGGACCGCCGAGGAGCAGATCCCGCCGCCGTCCGCCGCATCGCTTCCCCCCGAGGTGCGGCTCGCGGCCATCATCGACACCGCACTAGGCATGACCGCGGTCGCCCTCCCGCTGCAGCGCGTGGTCGTCGCACTGCAGCAGCAGCCGACCACGCGGGCGCTGTTCGCGGAGGGCGAGCGACGGCACATGGCGGGGGTCGTCGCCGCGGAGGACGCCGTGCGATCGATCTTCCGCGACCGCGGTGACGCGGATCCGGCGCTCGAGGAGATCATGCTCCGCAGCGTGCTCGACGGGATCGTCGGGCAGTGCATCGTCTACGGCGACTCGTATCCGCTCGAGGAGGCGCGCCGCTGGGTGCACCGCCGCTACGGTCTGCCGGAGCCTGCGGCTCTCCTCCCCGGCAGGACGAAGCCCGCGCCGGGCTCGGGATCCGAGCCACGCGCGCGGGCTTCGCGCTGATCAGGGTGCCGATCAGGCGGGGTCGCCGCCCATCGGGCCGACGGCCTCGAGCGGGCGGGGATCGTCCGCCCCCGACTTGCGCAGCCGGGCGATCGCGTTGCCGCCGTGGTAGATCACGATCGCGGCCACGGTCGCGATGACGATGCCGCCGAGCACGAAGCCCGAGTCCTTGATCGCGATCGAGAACCCGCCGACCGCGATGACGAGGGCGACCGCAGCGGTGTACTGGTTCACGGGACGGGAGAAGTCGACGCGGTTGTCGACCCAGATCTTGATGCCGATCACGCCGATGAGGCCGTAGAGCCCGGTCGTGATGCCGCCGAGCACGCCCGGAGGCACCGAGTTGATGATCGCGCCGAACTTCGGCGAGAGGCTGAGCAGGATCGCCGCGATGCCGGCGACCCAGTAGGCCGCGGTCGAGTACACCCTGGTCGACGCCATCACGCCGATGTTCTCGCCGTACGTGGTCGTTCCGGATCCGCCGAAGAAGCCGGCGATCGTGGTCGAGACGCCGTCGGCGATGAGCGCCTTGCCGGTCTGCGCGTTGATCTCCGGATCCTCGACCATGGTCGCGACGCCGCGGACGTGACCGACGTTCTCAGCGATGAGCACGAGCACGACGGGGAGGAACATCGCGATGCCGCTCCACACGCTCGGCGTTCCGAAGTCGGGGAAGTGGAACGTGGGAAGGCCCACCCAGGCCGCCTTGTCGACCGCGGAGAAGTCGAGCTCGCCGCGGAACCCGGCGAAGATGTAGCCCGCGATCACGCCGAGGAAGATCGAGATGCGGCCCAGGAATCCGCGGAACAGCACCGCGAACACGATCGTGATCGCGAGGGTGAAGGTCGCGGTGACGGGCGCCTTGGCGAAGTTGCCGTACGCGGCGCCGGCGAGGTTGAACCCGATCAGTGCGACGATCGTGCCCGCCAGCACGGGCGGCAGGAACCGGTCCACCCACTTCACTCCGGCGACGTGCACGACGACGCCGATGATCGCCAGCAGCACGCCGACCGCGACGATGCCGGCGAGGGCCGCGCCGATCCCGCTGTCGCCGCCCGTCGCGTGGGCGGCCGTGGCGGCGGTCACCGGGGCGATGAACGCGAACGAGGATCCGAGGTAACTGGGCAGCTTGTTGCGCGTGATGAGCAGGAACAGGATCGTGCCCACGCCGCTGAACAGCAGGGTCGTCGGCACCGGGAAGCCGGTGAGGATCGGCACCAGGAAGGTCGCGCCGAACATCGCCACGACGTGCTGCACGCCGATCGCGATCGTGGCGGGCCAGTTCAGGCGCTCATCGGGGCGGACGACGGCGCCGGGTTCGACGGTGCGTCCGTCGCCGTGGATCTTCCACAGGGACATGCGGACTCCTCGGGATCGGGGGAGGGGGCTGGAGAAACCCTATCCTGGGCGTTCCCTGGGAGCTCGCGTCGTGGCGACGGGTCAGCCCGGCCCCGCCGGCCCCGCCGGCCCGGCCGGCCCGGTCAGGCCGTCAGGCGGTCGAGCAGCTCGGCGTAGCGCGCGGCGGTCTCCGTGACCACTTCCTCGGGCAGCACGGGCGGGGTGCCCTGTTTGTCCCAGTGGGCGCTCAGCCAGTCCCGCACGATCTGCTTGTCGAAACTCGCCATCCGCGCGGAGGGGGTGGATCCGGTCCGCCAGGACTCGGCGTCCCAGTATCGGGAGGAGTCGCTGGTCAGCACCTCGTCGGCCAGGCGGAGGACGCCGTCGGCATCGACGCCGAACTCGAACTTCGTGTCGGCGAGGATGAGGCCGCGCTCCTCGGCGACGGCGGCGGCGCGGCGGTAGATCGCGAGCGACAGGTCGCGCAGCTGGGCGGCGCGCTCGGCGCCGACGATCTCTGCGGTGCGCTCGAAGGTGATGTTCTCGTCGTGCTCGCCCATCGGCGCCTTGTACGCGGGCGTGAACAGCGGCTCGGGCAGCCGGTCGCCGTTCTCCAGTCCGTCGGGCAGCGGGATCCCGCAGACGGTGCCGCTCTGCTGGTACTCGAGCCAGCCGGATCCGGTCAGGTAGCCGCGCACCACGCACTCGATCGGCAGCATCTCGAGCGACCGGGCGAGCATCGCGCGATCGGCGACCTCGGCGGGGACGTCGCCGTCCACGAGGTGGTTGGCGATCGGATCCGCGCCCTCCGCGAGCCGGTCGAACCACCAGCGGCTGAGGCCCGTGAGCAGGGCGCCCTTGTGCGGGATCGGCGGCTCGAGCGCGAAGTCGAACGCGCTGACCCGATCGCTCGCGACCACCAGCAGCCGCTTGTCCGCCGGATCCTCCGGAGCGTACAGATCGCGGACCTTGCCGGAGTAGAGGTGACGCCAGCCGGACAGTTCGAGGGGTGTGCTCACGCGTCCATTATCGCGGGCGTGCCGCGGGGTCGGTCACGGAGGCGGCCTGCGATGTCCGAGGCCGGGCCTAGTGTGCTCGGGTGAGCGCCGACATCCCCTTCGAGATCCTGACCGACCGTCTCAGCCTGCGCCGGCCGGAGCCGGGCGACCTGGAGGCCGTCTTCGCCATCTACAGCGATCCCCGCGTCTGGACGCACTTCCCGAGCCTGCGGCCCACCGAGCCGGAACGGGTCGCCGCCATGATCGAGCGCTGGGAGTCCAGCTGGCGGATCCACGGACTCGGATCCTGGATCGTGCGCCTGCGCGAGACCGGCGAGGTCATCGGCAACGGCGGCGGCACGATGCTCGGCGCCGACGCGCCCGACGCCGGGCCCGATGGGCCGGCGCGCGTGTGGAACCTCGGCTACCGCCTCTCCGCGGATCACCACGGCCGCGGGTACGCGACGGAGGTGGCCCGCGCCGCACTCGAGGCCGCGGCGCAAGTCGCCCCCGAAGTCCCGGTCATCGCCTACCTCGTCGAGCACAACCGCGCCTCCGCCGCGGTGGCGGAGAGGGTCGGGCTTCGACTCGTGCACCGCGCTCCGGATCTGGGCAACCCGGATCCGGCCGTCCAGCGCCTCGTCTATGCGGATCGTGCGCTGACGCCCGCCCAGCTCACCGCGGCCCTGCGATGAGGGCGCGAGAAACGCTGGCGTCCGGATCAGGTCCGGCGTATAGTCGTTGACGGACTAGTCCAGATGGACTAGTCGGGATGGAGTGATGGTGAAGGATCCGGCGCTCACCTCTCTAGGGGTGATGGTGCTCGCGCTGCTGAGCGAGGGCGACATGCACCCGTACGAGATGGCGCGGCTGCTGCGCGCCCGTCGTGACGACCGGATCATCCCGATCTCCAACGGAACGCTGTACCACACCGTCTCCCGCCTGCACGGGCAGGGACTGCTCGAGGAGGTCGGCGTCGATCGCGACGGCAACCGCCCTGAGCGGACGACGTACGCGGTCACGCCGGCGGGCGCGGATGCGGTGCGCGAATGGGTGCGCCGAGAACTCGGCGGCAGCCGGCGGCAGACTCCGTTCCGCGTCGCCCTGGCCGAGGCGCACAACCTCGACCGGGACGAGACCGTCGAGCTGCTCACGCAGCGGCTCGCGCTGCTCCGCGAGGAGCTGGCGACGATCTGCGCCTCGCTCGACGGCGCCGGGACCCGAGACGTGCCGGAGCAGTACCTCCTCGAGCCGATCCGGCACCGCCTGATGCTGCAGGCGGAGATCGACTGGCTCGGCACCCTGATCCCCCGGATCTCTTCCCCCGACTTCTCGTGGGGGCCGGATCCGGACCACCTTCTTGCCAAGCGAAAGGCACACCAGAATGGCTGAAACCATCGGTACGTCGACCGGCGCCTACGCCGTCGGCCACAAGCCGAAGAGCCCCTGGCCCGCCCTCTGGGCGCTGGTCATCGGCTTCTTCATGATCCTCGTGGACACCACGATCGTCTCGGTCGCGAACCCTGCCATCAAGGCCGCGCTCGACCCGTCCACGAACAACCTCGACAACGTCGTGTGGGTGACCAGCGCCTACCTGCTCGCCTACGCCGTGCCGCTGCTGATCACCGGACGCCTCGGCGACCGCTTCGGTCCGAAGAACATGTACCTGATCGGCCTGACGATCTTCACGCTGGCCTCGCTCGGCTGCGGCCTGTCCAACTCGCTCGGGATGCTGATCGCGTTCCGGGCCGTGCAGGGCCTCGGCGCCGCGCTGATGACGCCGCAGACCATGGCGGTCATCACGCGCACCTTCCCGGCCGAGCGCCGCGGTGCCGCGATGGGCCTGTGGGGCGCGACGGCGGGTGTCGCCACGCTCGTCGGCCCCCTCGCCGGCGGTCTGCTCGTCGACGCGTTCGGCTGGGAGTGGATCTTCTTCATCAACCTCCCGGTCGGCGTGATCGGCTTCGTGCTCGCCTGGATCCTCGTCCCGCGCCTGAAGACCCACGAGCACCGGTTCGACATGGTCGGCGTCGTGCTCAGCGCGCTCGGCCTGTTCCTCATCGTGTTCGGGCTGCAGGAGGGCCAGCACTACGACTGGGCCGGGTGGATCTGGGCGATGATCGCTGCCGGCGTCGTGGTGATGGCGGTCTTCATCTGGCAGCAGGCGAAGACCCGCAGCGAGCCGCTGGTGCCGCTCGGCCTGTTCCGCGACCGCAACTTCTCGGTCGCGAACTTCGGGATCGCCACGGTCGGGTTCACGGTGACCTCGATGTCGCTGCCGATGATGTTCTTCTACCAGCTCGCCCGCGGTCTCACGCCGACCGAGGCGGCGCTGCTGCTGATCCCGATGGCGGTGCTGTCCGGCGTGCTCGCCCCGATCGCGGGCCGGATCCTCGACCGCGTCGATCCGCGCGTCCTGCTCGTGCCGGGCCTCGGCCTCACGACGGTCGCCCTGATCTGGTACGGGCTGCTGATGAACCCGGACACTCCGATCTGGATGTTCCTGCTGCCCTCGGCGCTCATGGGCATCGGCCAGGCCGGCATGTGGGGGCCGCTGGCCACCACGGCCACGCGCAACCTCGAGCCGCGTCAGGCGGGCGCCGGCGCCGGCATCTACAACACCACCCGGACGATCGGGTCCGTGCTCGGCTCGGCTGCGATCGCCGCGCTCATGCAGGGCCGCCTGGAGGCGAACCTTCCGGGGGCCGCAAGCCAGGGCGGCGACTTCGGCGCGGGCAAGCTGCCCGACTTCGTGGTGGCGGGGTTCTCCTCCGCCATGGCGCAGTCGATGATCCTGCCCGCCGCCGTCCTGCTCGTCGGCGTGATCGGGGTCCTGTTCATGCAGCGTCCGGCGCACCTCGTGAAGAGGTGACCCGGCGCGCCTGCTGACGCGGTGCTCCTGCTGGCGCGGGTGTCCCGCCGACGCGGCGCTCTTCTCGTCGGCGCCCCCTCTGAGCATCGACACCCCCTCGTGTGGACGTCCATACGAGGGGGTGTCGATACGGCGAGGGGGCGTCGACGTTCGCGGGTGCGGCGCGTCCCGGCCCCGAGTGCGTTCCCGGGCCGAGTGCGCTCCCGGCCCGAGCTACTGCGCGACGCGCGCGGCGATGTCGGTGCGGTGGTGCGCGCCGTCGAGGCGGATCCGGCCGAGCGCCTCGTAAGCCCGGGCGCGGGCGTCGGCGAAGTCGGATCCGGTCGCGACCACGTTCAGCACGCGGCCGCCGGTCGCGATGAGGTTGCCGCCTGGTGCGTCGGGGCCGGCGGTCGCCGCGTGCACGACGCTGACGCCGTCGACGGCCGCGGCCTCGGCCAGGCCCTCGATCGGGCGGCCGGTCTGCGGCGCCTCGGGGTAGCCCTCGCTCGCGAGCACCACGGTGATCGCGACATCGTCGCGGAACTCCGGCTGCGGCTGGTCCTCGAGCGTGCCCGTGGCGGCCGCGAGCAGCAACTGCGACAGCGGGGTGCGCAGACGCGGCAGCACCACCTGGGTCTCCGGGTCGCCGAAGCGCGCGTTGAACTCGATCACGCGCACGCCGTTCGGCGTGAGGATGAGGCCGGCGTAGAGCAGGCCGATGAACGGCGTGCCTTCGGCGTCGAGCTGCTTCACGACGGGGAGGGCCACGGTGCGGGTGACCTCCTCGACGAAAGCCGCCTCGCTGCCGAACTGCTCGTCGAGCCAGGGCAGCGGCGAGTAGGCGCCCATGCCGCCGGTGTTCGGCCCCTCGTCGCCGTCGAAGGCGCGCTTGAAGTCCTGCGCGGGGCTCAGCGCACGGACGGTGTCGCCGTCGCTGAGGAAGAACAGCGAGACCTCGGGGCCCGTGAGGAACTCCTCGATGAGCACGGGGCCGTGCGGAAGGTAGTGCTCGGCGTGGGCGAGCGCGGCGGCGCGGTCGGGGGTGACGATGACGCCCTTGCCCGCGGCGAGTCCGTCGGCCTTGACCACGTACGGGGCGCCGAGGTCGTCGAACGCGGCCTCGACCTCGGCCGCGGTCGCCGCGCGCACGGCGCGGCCGGTCGGCACCGAGGCCGCCTCCATGATCCGCTTCGCGAACGCCTTGGATCCCTCCAGCTGCGCCGCGGCGCGGCCGGGCCCGAAGACCGGGATCCCGTGCGCGCGCACCACGTCGGCGACGCCGGCGACGAGCGGCGCCTCCGGGCCGATGACGACGAGGTCGACGCCGTGCTCGTCGGCGAACGCGCGGACGGCCGCGCCGTCCATCGGATCCACCTCGACCAGCGTCGCGTCCTGCGCGATCCCGGCGTTGCCGGGGGCGCAGAGGATCTCGTGGCCCTTCCGCTCGGCGCGCAGGGCGAGGATGATCGCGTGCTCACGGGCACCGGAACCGAGGACGAGGATCTTCACCCCGTCAGCCTACCGAGCGGGCGCCCGCCGATGACGGTCGTGAAGCCGTGCGGCCGTCACACCTCGAGGCGGATGGGGCGCTCGTCGGCGCGGCCCCACGGCAGGGTCCAGCCGGCGGCCTCGAAGACGCCGTCGAGCACCATCGCCGTGAAGCCCCACACGATCGTGCCGTCGACGTCGAAGGCGGGGCCCCGGAAGGTCTGCCCCATCCGGGTGAGCGTCGAGGTGAACCGGGTCGCCGGATCCAGCAGTGTCGCGACAGGCACGCGGAACACCTGCACGGTCTCGGCGTGATCCACCGCGACCACCCGCGAGGGTTCGCGCCACCAGCCCAGCACCGGGGTGACGAGGTGGTTGCTGGCGGCGAGGGGGATCTCCGGGAGCGTCGCGAGGATCTCGACGCCGGCCGGATCCAGCCCGGTCTCCTCCTGCGCCTCGCGGAGGGCCGTCGCGGCGGGATCTGGATCCTCATCCTCCCGGCGGCCGCCCGGGAACGAGACCTGGCCCGGATGCGAGGAGAGCGTCGCGGCACGGCGCTGCAACAGCACGTCGAGATCGGCGGGCACCGTGACCGCAGCCGCGTCCGACGGCTCGTCGTCGAGGCGGCCGAACAAGATCAGCACGGACGCGGCGTGCGCGTCGTCGTCGACCCCGGGGAAGCGGCCGAGACCGAGCGCGCCCTTCGCCGCCGCTGCGAGCAGGTCGGAGCGCGCCCCGGCGGTGTCCGTGGCGGGTGTCTCGGCGGAGGAAGTCATCGTGCCGAGCCTATGCCCGTGGTGCCTAGCATGGACCTATGGCGAGCAGGATCGACACGACGGAGGGGCGCGCGGCGCTCGACGCCGCCCGTGCGGCGCTCGCCGCCGGCAGGAAGCCCGCCCGCTCCGACTACGCCACGGCCGTGCGCTATCTGCTGCAGCTGCTGGACGAGAAGGCGCCGGGCAACAGCGTCGAGGTGCGCGTGCCGCCGTTCGGCGCCGTGCAGGTGGTGCAGGGTCCGCGGCACACTCGCGGCACCCCGCCGAACGTCGTCGAGCTGGATCCGGCCACGTGGATCGCGGTCGCGACCGGATCCGAGACCTGGGCGTCCGCGCTCGATGCGGGTCGGATCCACGCCTCCGGCACCCGTGCGGATCTCACCGAGCTGCTGCCGTTGCGCCCGTGATCGCGCGGTGGGGTCGCTCTCGCGCGGACCACCCCACAGGTGCGCGTGGGACAATGGACGCATGAGCACGCCGCAGCCGGACCGCACGCCCGAGATCGTCGAGGCGCGCGTCCGTCGTGCGCCGCGCTGGGGCGTCTTCCTCGGCATCGGTGTGGGTGTGGGTGTGGTCCTCGCGTTCGTGCTGACGGTGTTCGGCAACTTCGACGCATCGGAGGCGACGCAGGTCGCCTACCCGTTCGGGCAGGTGTTCGGCTTCCTGCTGCTGTGGACGGTTCCCGTCGGCGTCGCCCTGCTCGGCGTCCTCGCGCTCATCCTCGAGCGCGCCGCCCGTCACAGCGAGCGCGTGGTGCGCGTCGACCGCGAGACCGTCGCGGAGTAGCCCGCCGGGGCCCCACTGCGCCCTGGCGCCGAAGACCGGATCCTGGCCCGGCCGGTTTTGGGGCGCGCCTCCACGTCTTGGGGCGCGCCAGACCCCGTTCGGCGGCGCCAGCGCGCCCCAAACCGTGAGATCACGCCCCGAACGGTCCGGGTCGGTTTTGGGGCGAACCTCCACGTTTTGGGGCGCGCCAGACCCCGTTCGGCGGCGCTAGCGCGCCCCAAACCGTCAGTTCACGCCCCAAACCGGCGCCGGATCCGCAGCGAGGCTGCCCGCACCCGAACGGCTCCGCTCACGCCACTTCGGCGATGACGGGGCGGATCGCGCTGTCGAAGTCCACGGGGTCGTGCCGGAGGCTGTCGGTCACGGCGATGCTGAACGCCCCGATGCGCCAGATCCCGCGCTGCGCGAGCGGCAGGACGTGCACGTTGAGCTCGAAGGAGTGCGCACGGCGTCCGGTGTCGCGCTCGAACTCCGCGAGCGCGGCGGCGTAGGCGCGGTACGGATCGCCCGTGCCGGAGACGGAGCGCGAGTAGCGCTGCTGCGCCTCGTTCGCGTAGCGCACCACCTCGGAGGCGAGCGGCGCGATCGCCGCGCGCAGTCGCTCCGCACCCACGGCCGGGAGCGCGACGATCGTGTCGAAGCCGTCGATGAGCTCGAGCGGAGACCGGGACGGATGCGTCTCCGGTTCCACGGTCATGTCCCAGTACGCCCGCCATTGCCGCTCGAGCGCGTCGTCGACCCCGCCGTCGTCGAAGGCGCGCAGCGGGTGGTCCCTCAACGTGGGCAGCTCTGCCGGGATCCGGATCCCCAGTCGCTGGCGCAGCGCGAGCGCGATGAGCACCGGGATCCCGGCCTCCTCGCGCACCAGCCACTGCGGCTTGTCGACCATGCGCCCATCGTACGGATTTCCGGGCCGCGCGGGGCCTGTTTGCGGGTCACGATCGCGGACGCGGATCCCGGGCGCGGCTCCGCCTCCGCGAGCGCGTACCGGCGGGCGACCGCACAGCCGCCCGCCGGTAGGATTGTCGGGTGTCCTCCCGCACCTATGCTGAGGCCGGCGTCGATACGGCAGCCGGCGATCGAGCCGTCGAACTCATGAAGTCCGCCGTCCGTGCCACGCACGGACCAGAGGTTCTCGGCGGGGTCGGCGGATTCGCCGGTCTCTTCGACGCCTCCGCCCTGCTCGGCTATCGCCGACCGCTGCTCGCGTCGAGCACCGACGGCGTCGGCACCAAGGTCGCGATCGCGCAGGCGATCGACAAGCACGACACGATCGGGCACGACCTGGTCGGCATGGTCGTGGACGACATCGTCGTGGTCGGCGCGAAGCCGCTGTTCATGACGGACTACATCGCCTGCGGCAAGGTCTTCCCCGAGCGCATCGCCGACATCGTGCGCGGCATCGCCGAGGCCTGCGAGCTCACCGGCACCGCCCTCGTCGGCGGCGAGACGGCCGAGCACCCCGGGCTGCTGGGCGTCGACGACTACGACGTCGCGGGCGCCGCGACCGGAATCGTCGAGGCGGACCGGATCCTCGGATCCGAGCGCGTGCAGGACGGCGACGTCGTCCTCGCCCTCGCCTCGAGCGGCCTGCACTCGAACGGCTACTCGCTCGTGCGGCACATCCTCGCGAAGGCCGGGATCGGCTACGGCGACCGCGCCGTCGACCTGGGCGCCACGTGGGGCGAGGCCCTGCTGACCCCGACCCGCCTGTACACGACGCCGCTGCTCGGCATCGCCGAGCAGTTCGACGGCGCCGTGCACTCCCTCAGCCACGTCACCGGCGGCGGCATCGCGGCCAACCTCGCACGCGTCCTGCCGCTGGGGTCCTGGGCCGAGGTCGACCGCTCCACGTGGTCGCCCGCTCCGGTGTTCCGTGTGCTGAGCGACCTGGCCGGCTCGACGCTGGAGTCGAGCGAGGGCACCTGGAACCTCGGCATCGGCTTCCTCGCGGTCGTCGACGCCTCCTCCGCCACCGCGATCGCCGAGGCGCTCACGGCCGGCGGCATCGACACCTGGCAGGTCGGGACGGTGCGGCTCGACGCCGTGGCCGCGCGCCCGGCCGGCGATTTCGAACAGGGCGCCAAGGGCGTCGACGGCGGTGCCGTGCGCCTGGTCGGCGCCTACGCGGACGGAGCGAACTGACACCCATGTGCGGCATCGTCGGAATGGTCGGGCACAGCCCGGTCAACCAGGACATCTACGACGCGCTCCTTCTGCTGCAGCACCGCGGGCAGGACGCGACCGGCATCGCGACGGCGGAGCCCAGCGGCGTCATGCACATGGCCAAGGCGGAAGGCATGGTGCGCGAGGCGTTCCGCACGCGCGACATGCGTTCGCTGCTCGGCAACGTCGGCCTCGGCCACGTCCGCTACGCCACCAAGGGCACCGCCTCGAGCGAGGAGGAGGCCCAGCCGTTCTACGTGAACGCGCCTTACGGCATCGTCCTCATCCACAACGGCAACCTCACCAACACGCGTGAGCTCACCGCCGACATGGCGCACCGCGATCGCCGTCACCTGAACTCCTCGAGCGACACCGAGCTTCTGCTGAACGTGCTCGCGCACGAGCTGCAGACCACGACCTCGACCGTCGACCTCGACTCCGAGCGCATCTTCGAGGCCGTCGCGCGCACGCACGAGCGGATCGAGGGCGCCTACGCCGTCATCGCGATCCTCGCCGGCTACGGGCTGCTCGCCTTCCGGGATCCGTTCGGGATCCGCCCGCTGATCCTCGGCAAGCGCATCAGGGCCGGCCGGGAGGAGTGGGTCGTCGCGAGCGAGTCGCTCGTGCTCGAGAACGGCGACTACGAGGTCGTCCGCGAGGTCGAGCCCGGTGAGGCCGTCTTCATCACGAACGAGGGCACGCTGTTCTCCAAGCAGTGCGCGAAGGCTCCAGTCCTCGCTCCCTGCGCGTTCGAGTACGTGTACCTGGCCCGCCCCGACTCGGTCATGAACGGCATCTCGGTCTACGAGTCGCGCCTGCGCATGGGCGACCGCCTCGCCGACACGATCGCGAAGCACGTGCCGCTCGACGAGATCGACGTCGTCATGCCGATCCCCGATTCCTCGCGCCCGGCCGCGATGGAGGTCGCCCGCAAGCTCGGCATCGAGTACCGCGAGGGCTTCTACAAGAACCGCTACGTGGGCCGGACCTTCATCATGCCCGGCCAGGCGGTGCGCAAGAAGAGCGTGCGGCAGAAGCTGAACGCGATGTCGACCGAGTTCAAGGGCAAGAACGTGCTGCTCATCGACGACTCGATCGTGCGCGGCACCACCTCGAAGCAGATCATCCAGATGGCGCGCGACGCCGGCGCGAAGTCGGTGATCTTCGCCTCCGCGGCTCCGCCGATCCGTCACCCTCACGTGTACGGCATCAACATGCCGTCGAAGCACGAGCTCATCGCGCACGGCCGCACGATCCCCGAGATCGCCGAGGTGCTGGGCGCCGACCGCCTCGTGTACCAGGAGGTCGAGGACCTCAAGGCCGCGATCACCGAGGGATCCGAGCTCGGCGATCTCGACATGAGCCCCTTCGACGGCCGGTACGTCACCGGAACCGTCACGGAGGAGTACCTGGGCTGGCTCGAGGGGTCGCAGACCTCGTGACGGCAGGCGGACTGCAGACCCGTCCGCTCTGGCAGGGGCGCACCCTTGCCGTGCTCGGGATCGTGCTGTGCGCGTTCTCGCTGCGCTCCGCGGTGGCCTCGCTGTCCCCGGTCGTCGACCTGATCGGGCGGGACTTCCCGCTCTCGCCCGCGATCATCGGCCTGATCGGCACGGCCCCGCCCGTGTGCTTCGCGCTGTTCGGCCTGCTCACGCCGCTCTTCGAGCGCCGGCTCGGCCTGGAGCGGGTCGCCGTCATCGCGCTGAGCGCGGTGACGCTCGGACTCATCGCGCGCGGCGTCGCGGTGAACGCCGTGACGCTCGTGATCGCGACCGCGCTCGTCTTCGCGGGCGTCGGCATGGCGAACATCCTGATGCCGCCGCTGGTGAAGAAGTACTTCGCCGACCGCATGGGCCTGATGATGACCGTCTACACGACCGTCATGGCCTTCTCGACCTTCCTCCCGCCGCTCGTCGCCGTGCCGATCGCGGAGACCGCGGGATGGCGCACCTCGCTCTCGATGTGGGCCGTGTTCGCGCTCGCCGGCACGATCCCGTGGATCGTCATGCTCGTGCGCGAGCGGATCGGTG
Organism: Microbacterium sp. MYb64; assembly: GCF_002979495.1. NCBI lineage: Bacteria > Bacillati > Actinomycetota > Actinomycetes > Micrococcales > Microbacteriaceae > Microbacterium > Microbacterium sp. MYb64. The sequence goes on from NZ_PCOW01000021.1 coordinate 26,849, forward strand.
CACCGCGGGATGAGACCGCCGCGGATCCGGATCCCGGACCGGAGCAGGAGGAGAGGATCCGCGAGGGCCGCGACGTCTCTCTCGAGGACGCGGTCGCCGCCGCGACGGGGCCGATCGTGGTGGCTCCCTCGAACGGACGCATCTTCGCGCGAATGCCCAGGATCCCGCTGGCCTGGGCGCTCGCCGCGGTGTTCGCGACCTCCTCGACCATGACGTACGCCTCGTTCGCGTGGCTGCCGACGATCCTCGTGCAGTACGAGGGCGTGAGCGCGCAGGCGGCAGGTCCGCTGCTGTCGCTGTTCGCGTTCATCGGCCTGCCCGCATCGCTCGTCGTGCCGCTGCTCGTGGTGCGCTTCCGTGCCACGACGCCGCTCTACATCATCGGCGCGCTCGGCGGGCTCGTCGGCGCGCTCGGGCTGATCCTCTGGAACCGGCCCGAGATCGCGTGGCTCTGGGTGAGCCTGTTCGGACTGGTCGGCCTGCTGTTCCCCCTCGCGCTCGTGCTGATCAGCATCCGTGCGCGCGAGTCGGAGACGGCCGTGGCGCTGAGCGGGTTCGTGCAGAGCCTCGGCTACACGGTGGCCGCGGTCTTCCCGGTGCTGCTCGGAGTGCTGCACACCGCCACCGGCGGCTGGCAGGTTCCGCTGTGGGTGCTCGCGATCATGCTCGTGCTGTCGATCCCCGCCGGTGTGATCGTCGGGCGCCCGCGCACGGTCGAGGCGGACTGGGAGCGCCGGCACGGCCGACGCTGGTAGGCACCGGTCCTCGATCGGGATGCGTTCGCATGACCCCGCCCGTGTCGGGGCTGCCGCGACATCGCGCGGCCCCGTTCGCGGCTCAGCCGACGATGACCTCGTCGCCCACGCGGATCGTGCCGCCGATGCCCGCGTCGTCGCCCACGGCTCCGCTCACCCCCGGGAGGATGAGCAGGCGGCCGAGCGTCGGCTCGTCCTGCCCGAGGGATCCGGTGAGCGTCTTCAGCACGCTCGCGTCGCGCTCGCCGGTGTCCGGATTCGCGTGCGTCGCGAGGCAGCGCACGATCGGTCCCGCCGTGGCGAGACGCACGTCTCCGATCGTGACCTCGCCCTGCCAGTCCAGTTCGTCCCACGCGTCGACGCCGCCGATCACGACGTTCGAGCGGAACCGGCGGTCATCGACATCCTGCGCGAGCGCGGTGCCGAGGGCTGCGACACTGGCCTCGCTGTGCACGGAGACGTAGCCCCGGCCGCGGTCCTGGAAGCGAGAGCTCTCGCCATCGCCGACCAGGGCCAGGGGCAGGCGCCCGGCGCGCTGCAGCCGCTTGCCGTCGGGGGAGTCGAGCACGAAGGCCGTCACGGCCTCGACGAGCGCGGTGCGGCCGTCCTGGTCCAGTCCCGCCTCGACGAGCGTCGTCCCGGCGTGGTCGATCCGCATGCGCTGCGCCGCCTCGTCGTACTCCAGCCGCAGCGCGGCGAGTCTGGGGAAGGTCTCGAGAGCGAGCCCCTTCGACTTCGGCCAATAATCCAGCCCGTCGCGCTCCTCGGGGGTCGCCGCATCGCCGAAGCGGAATGCGAGCACGCGATCGCCGGCGATCCGCCCGTCCGCCTGCACCGTGAGCGCGGGCAGCTTCTCGGGCGTGAACCCCTTGACCGGGTGGCGGTAGAGCGCGACGACGTGAGGCATGGATCCATCCTCGCAGGGCCGCGCGGGCACTCAGGACCGGGGGATGCGAGACGGCTCGGGAAGGATCGCACCCGCGGAATCAACGACGAACCCCGCCGCAAGCGGACTCGGGCGGGGTTTCGAACGACGAGGCTCAGGCCTTTTCGAGCTCGTCCTCGTCTTCGTCGGCGTACTGATCCGCCCACTTGTCGACGTACTGGTCCTCGTTCTCCGGATGACCCAGCTCGCGCTCCAGCGCCGAGTAGTTCACCGACGGACTGTACGACTTCAGTTCGCGGGCAATCTTGGTGTGCTTTGCCTTCTGACGGCCACGGCCCATGCGCGAGACCCCCTTACTGTAAGCAGCGGGCGAAACGGGCTCGCTGTCTATTTCCGGCACCGGCTCGCGGCCGGTAAGAGTAGCATCCAGGATAGCACGCGGGCCACCTCACCTCGCCGTGACGGGTCCCCGATACCGCCGCACCGAAGGGAACGACGAGATGAGCGACACCGCCTCCACCCCCGAGGATCAGGAGCTGCAGGATCCGCAGCTGCAGAAGGCCGTGATCGTGGCGTTGCGGCCGGGTCAGCCCCCGCGGGTGCTCTCCGAGGCCATCCGCTATGCGGGCCTGCTCAGTGCCGCCCTCGTGGTCGTGCACGTCGACGTCACCCGGTTCGTGACGTTCGAGGATCCGGACGGGATGGTGCACTCGGCGCCCATCGACCTCAACATCGACACCGGGGCGGAGGAGTTCGCGGAGCTGCGCCGCGAGGTCGAGAAGGTGCTGGCCGGATCCGGCCTCACCTGGACGGCCCGCCAGCTCGTCGGCGACCCGGCGCTCGCGATCAAGCACCTCGCCGGCGCGCTGGATGCGCAGCTGATCGTGGTCGGAACCCGCAGCCGGGGGATCGGCGAGTCGATCCGCGAGTTCTTCACCGGATCCGTCGCGGCCCGCCTCTCGCACCGCCAGTCCCGGCCGATCCTCGTCGTCCCGCTCGAGGAGCCGATCGCCGACGACAAGAAGGACCCCTGGGCCGAGTGACGACCCCGGGATCCTTCCGGGTGGTGGTGGAATGCCGATTTGGGGCGCGTCCCGCCGCAGATCCGCGGCGTAGCGCGCCCCGAACGAGCGAGATGCGCCCCAAAACGGCCTAGCCTTCGGCCGCGCTCGCTCAGCGACCGCTGGCGAGCCCCGCGGCGGCGAGGGCGGCGGTGACCGAGCGCGCCGCCGTGTCGAGCGCGGTGTCGAGGTCGCTCACGACCTTGGTCGGCAGCAGGCCGCCCTTCGCGACATGCGTGCGCAGGTCGGCGCGCACCCTGGCGCGGAACTCGTTGATCGAGGCATCCGCGCGGCGCAGCTCCTCGCGACTGGCGATCCGCTCGTCGGCACGCGCTGAGGCCTCCCGGTACGACGAGGAGGAGGCGCCCTTCTGCTCCTCGCGGGCCGCGGCGGCGAGATCCGCGCGGAGGCTCTTCATGGCCTCCTGCACGCTCTGGCGCACCTCGTTCGCGATGAGGCGCACCGAATCGTTGAGCCCCGCCTCGATGCCCTGCAGGTCGCCCTCGCGGGCGGCGAGCTCTGCGCGGCCGGCCTCGGTGATCGCGTAGATCGTGGTGCGGCCGTCGACGGTCTTGGTGACGAGGCCCTCCTCCTCGAGCTTCGCGAGGCGGGGGTAGATCGTGCCGGCGCTCGGCGTGTACGTGCCTCCCGTGCGGTCGGTCAGCGCCTGGATGATGCCGTACCCGTGCTGCGGCGATTCGGCCAGCAGTGCGAGCAGGTACAGACGCAGATCGCCGTGGGAGAAGACCGCGGGGCTCACAGCAGATCCTCTCCCTCGGAGGTGAACGAAACGGGGGCCTCTGCGGCGTCGCGGCGCAGCACCGTGATGTCGCCGGAGACCGTGTTCGCCCGCACGTCGGCGAAGGATCCGGACAGCTCGCCACGGGATCCCGTGAAGTTCGAGGGGCCAGACGATCCGCGCGGCACGCCGTCGATGGTGACGCGGCCGCTCATCGTGCGGGTGACGTAGTTCGCGGCGAGGTTCTCGTCCAGGCGCACCGTCGCGTCGCCCGCGACGCTGTTCAGCGACACGGTGTTCACGGGACCGGTCGCGTCGATGAGCATCGCGCCGGAGACGCTGTCGATCGTCGCCTTGCGGACCTCGCCGGTCAGCGCGACGCTGCCGGAGACGGTGTTCGCGGTGGCGGATCCGGACAGGCCCCGCACCTGCACATCGCCCGAGACGGTGTTGACGTTGAGGTCGCCCGTGTGGGTGTCGACGATGAGGTCGCCGGAGACGGTGTTCAGGCGGGCATCCTCGGTGAGGCCGGAGACGAGGGCTCCCGCGCTCACCACGCCCAGGTTGAGGGCGATGTCGCGGGGGACGGCGACGCTGATCTCGGCCTTGGGGCCGCCGGCGCCGAAGTTGCGGAACACCTCGAGGAAGTTGTCCCAGCCGATCTGCGGGTGATCGATCTCGATCTGGGTGCCGTCGGATTCGACCCGCAGGTCCTTGATGGTGACGTTGTGCACCTCGATCCTGATCCCCGGTTCGTCGTGCGCGATGACGTCGACCTGTCCGCCGACGAGTCCGATCTTGAGCTTCGACGCGCGCTCGATGTCGATCACGCGCTCCTGCCCGGGGGCGATGAGCCACTTCTCGGTCATGTCTGTTCTCCTGGTCCAGTGATCCCGATCCCACCGATCGAGATATATCGTGTTCGATCACTGTATCACGATATATCTCGAGTCTGTCAAGAGGTTGTCGACGAGAAACCACATCCTGCATGAGGCACCACCACAGACGTGGTGTCTCATGCAGGATGTGGTTTGTCAGGCGCCGGTGGGCGCGTCAGGCTCCGGGCTCAGGAATAGACGGGGCTGAACGTGTGCGTGTTGTTCGCCGGGATCGCGTCCGTGTAACCCGAAGGGGGCAGCAGTGAGACCGTGATCGGCTGCACGTCGGTGTACCACGGCGGAGTGGGCGCACCTCCCGCGTCGAAGCCGATGGTGATCACGATCGAACCGCCCGATGCCGGGATCGGGTCGGGAACGGTGAACATCGCCGTCGTGACGTTTCCGGTGGTCGAGCTGCTCGCCAGGACCAGGCTCACGGGCCCGCTGCTCGCGTTGGCCGCCGCGAAGACGCGGGAGTCGAAGCTGATCGCGATCATCGCCCCGGCGGGGGTCGCGACGGCGCCGGAGGTGGACGCGGTGTAACGCGAGGTCCAGCCGAGCTGATAGTTGCTCAGACCGTCCGGACTCGTGCCCGTGATGCCTTCGCCGACCGGCTGCGGCGCCAGTACGAGGTCTGCAGCCACGCTAGCCGCGGCGAGCGGCATGGCAGCGGCGGCGGCCACCACCGGGATCGACCACGCGGTGGTCTTCAGGATGGTGCGTCGCGGGAGTCTGCGCGCGGCGATCGTGGTCTCGTCAGTCATGGGGTCCCCTCCGGTGGAACGTGCGTGTCGCAAGCCTATGCGTCAGCTGAGTGGCACGCGAACCGCTGGCCGTCAGCGCCAGCGCCGCGCCCCCGCCACGGCGCTGTCGTCAGCTCGTCGGCGGGGTGTGCCAGATGCGGTCGATGTAGTCGCGGATCGAACGGTCGGAGGAGAAGAAGCCGCAGCGGGCGACGTTGAGGATCGCGGCGCGCGTCCAGCCGTCCTCGTCGGCGTAGGCCGCATCCACGCGCTGCTGCGCCGCCATGTAGGCGGAGTAGTCGGCGAGCACCATGAACCGGTCCTCGTAGAGCAGGTTCGAGACCACGGGCTCGAAGACCGAGCGGTCGCCGCCGGAGAACGCCCCCGAGGCGATGAGGTCGATCGCGCGGCGGAGCCCGGCATCCTCCTGGTAAAACGCAGCGGGGTGGTAACCGGCCTGGGCGAGATCGGCGACCTCGGGCTCGGTCATCCCGAACAGGAAGAAGTTGTCGTCGCCGACGAGCTCGCGGATCTCGACGTTCGCGCCGTCGTCCGTGCCGATCGTGAGCGCGCCGTTGAGCGCGAACTTCATGTTGCCGGTGCCCGACGCCTCCTTGCCGGCCAGCGAGATCTGCTCGCTGAGGTCGGCCGCGGGGATCACGCTCTCCGCGAGCGTGACGTTGTAGTTCGGCGGGAACAGCACCTGGAGGCGCCCGTCGAGGCGCGGATCCGTGTTGACGACGGATCCGACCGCGTTGATGAGATGGATGATCCGCTTCGCCATCGCGTACCCGGGGGCGGCCTTCGCGCCGAAGAGCACGGTGCGCGGCTGCAGGTCCGCGAGCGCGATGCGGCCGGACACGACGCCCTCGTACTCGCTCACCACATGCAGCACCTTGAGCAGCTGCCTCTTGTACTCGTGCAGGCGCTTGACCATCACGTCCACGAGGTGGCCGTCGCCGACCCGCATCCCGTCGCGCGCCTGCAGCACGTCGTTCAGACGGCGCTTGTTGGCGGCCTTGACCGCGGCGAACGCCGCACGGAACGCGGCGTCCTCGGCGAGGGGCTCGAGTTCGCGCAGCCGCTCCAGATCGGTGACCCAGCCGTCGCCGATCGCGTCCGTGATGAGAGCGGACAGGCCGGGGTTCGCGAGCCGCAGGAACCGGCGCGGGGTGACGCCGTTGGTCACGTTGGTGAACTTCTCCGGGAAGAACTCGGCGAACGCGGGCAGCACCTTGTCGCGCAGCAGCTGCGAGTGCAGTTCGGCCACGCCGTTGACCCTGCTGCCGGCGACGGTCGCGAGATACGCCATGCGCACGGCGCGCACCGGGAACTCGGCGATGATCGACATGTCGCGGATCCGCATCTCGTCGTCCCCGAACCGCGCGCGCACCGCGGCGAGGAACTCCTCGTTGATCCGGTAGACGATCTCCAGGTGCCGCGGCAGCAGGCGGCCGAGCAGCTCGACGGGCCACACCTCGAGCGCCTCAGGCAGCAGCGTGTGGCAGGTGTACGCGAAGCACTGCTGCGTCACCGCCCAGGCCGCGTCCCAGGTCAGGCCGCGCTCGTCGACGAGCACGCGCATGAGCTCCGGCACCGCGATCACGGGGTGGGTGTCGTTGAGCTGGAAGATCACCCGCTCCGGCAGCCGCGCGAGGTCGAAGTCCTCCGGCAGCCGATCGAGGAAGTCGCGGATCGACGCGGCGACGAAGAAGTACTGCTGCTGGAGGCGCAGCTCCTTGCCCTGCGGGGTGGAGTCCTCGGGGTAGAGCACCTTGGAGATGTTCTCGGCGAAGGTCTGCGCGCGCACGGCCTGCTCGTAGTCGCCGGAGTTGAAGATGCGCAGATCGAAGGCGTCCGTCGCCTTCGCCCGCCACAGCCGCAGGGTGTTCACGCGGCCGTTCCTGAACCCCGGCACGAGGTAGTCGTAGGGCACGGCGCTGACGTTCCACTCCGGGATCCATCGCGACCGGACGGTTCCGGCATCGTCCACCGTTTCGGTGCGGCCGCCGAACGACACGGTCTGCGCCGCTTCGGGACGGGGCTGCTCCCAGGGGGCGCCGAGCGTGAGCCAGGCGTCGGGCTGCTCGACCTGCTGGCCGTCCTCGAACGTCTGGCGGAAGATGCCGTACTCGTACCGGATCCCGTAGCCGATGCTCGGCACGCCGAGCGTGGCGAGGGAGTCGATGAAGCACGCGGCGAGGCGTCCGAGACCGCCGTTGCCGAGGCCCGGTTCGATCTCGTGCCGGCGCAGTTCGTCGAGGTCGATCCCGCAGGCGGCCATGGCGTCCGCCGCGACCCCGGCAAGGTCTCCCGCGAGCAGGTCGTTGTCGAGCTGGTTGCCGAGCAGGTACTCCGCGGACAGGTAGCAGACGGCCTTGGCCTGCGCCCCGGCCTGGCGCTGCTGATCGGCCAGCGCATGCAGCATCAGATAGTCGCGCACCGTGCGGGCGAGGGCGAGATAGCGGTCGTTCGTGCTGGCGTCGGCGAGCGTCACCCCGCCGTCGAAGTTCAGGTTGCGCAGGAACTGCGCCGTGAAGCCGTCCGCGGTCGGCGGAAGCTCGAGCGCGGGAACGGGCGGGTGCGGGGCGGTGGCATCAGAGGAGGTCACGCGACGAACGTACCGCAGGGATCCGTCGCATCCTCCCGATGCGCTTGACATTAACGCAACGTCAACTTCTACGGTTGGTCATATCGACGACGGAAGGAGGATCGCATGACGAATCGGGACTGGTCGATCCAGGAGATCGCACGGCTGACCGGCACCACGAGCCGCACCCTGCGGCACTACGACGACATCGGTCTGCTGCCGCCGACGCGGGTCGCCGCGAACGGCTACCGCCACTACGACCAGGGCGCGCTCCTGCGCCTGCAGCGCATCCTGCTGCTGCGCGAGCTGGGGCTGGGCCTGCCGGCGATCGCCGAGGTCGTCGGAGCGCCAGGAGCCGTCCGGTCGCCGGGTCCGGTCGCCGAGCCGCCCGAAGCGGCGGCAGCGCCCGGGGCGGACCGGAAGGCGGGCGCCTCGATCGAGGCGGCGGCCCTGGAGAAGCACCTCGCGCTGCTGCGCGCGGAGCAGACCAGGCTGGCGCGGCAGATCGCGTCGGTAGAGAACACCATCACCACACTCAGAGAAGGAGGAGCACTCATGCCTGACGACATGTTCGACGGCTTCGATCACACCCAGTACAAGGACGAGGTCGAGTCCCGCTGGGGCACCAAGGCCTACGCCGACAGCGACCGCTGGTGGCGCGGGCTCGGCGCCGAGGGGCAGAACGCGTGGAAGGCGGTCGTCGCCGACCTCAACCGGAGCTGGATCGCGCTCGCCGAAGCGGGCACGGACCCGGCATCGCCCGAGGCGCAGGACGTGGCCCGCCGCCACGTCGACTGGCTCACCGGCATCCCCGGCACCCCCGCCTACGGCGCGGCCGGAGACCGCAAGGCGTACGTCATCGGCCTCGGCGAGATGTACGTGGCGGATCCGCGCTTCGGCGCGAACTACGCCACCGACGCCGACCGGGCCGCGGCGGCAGGATCGGGAACGGCCGGCACAGTCGGCGCGGAGTTCGTCCGCGACGCCCTGCGCATCTACGCGGAGGGCAACCTGTAAGGATGGCTGCGCCCTTCGTCTCGTCGCTGCGCTCCTCGCTCAGGGACCGGTGGTGGGTTCCTGAGCGGGCGCTCCTCGCTCAGGGACCGGTGATGGTTCCTGAGCGAGCGCAGCGAGACGAAGGACGCTCAACGACCCCCGGGCGCCGCCGAACGGACCCGGGATAGGCTGGCACCACGATGGGCATCTCGCGGCGAACCCTGCTCGTCGGCGCCGGGGCCGGTGCCGTCGCGGTGCTCCTCGCGGCCTGCACGCCGGAGCCGCAGCCGACGAAGACGCCGACCACCGCCCCGCCCTCGCCGACGCCGACGGTCACGCCGGGCGCCGCACCGGAGCCGGCGGCCTGGATGCGCAGCACCTGGTCGACGGACGCGTACTCCCGCGGGGCGATGAGCTATCTGCCCGCCGGGACGACGCCGCAGCTGCGCAAGGATCTCGCCGTGCCGATCGGCGCCCGTGTGTTCCTCGCCGGAGAGGCCACGGATCCGGATCACCCCGGAACGGTTCCCGGCGCGATCGACTCCGGCCAGCGCGCCGCCGCCCAGCTCATCGCGGCCTCGACCAGCGGCGAGCGCATCGCCGTCGTCGGCGCGGGCGCCGCCGGGGCCGCCGCCGCCCGCGCTCTCACCGATGCGGGGCGCACGGTGACCGTGCTCGAGGCGCGCGAGCGCACCGGCGGCCGGATCCGCTCGGTCGCCGACAAGGCATGGCCGATCCCGGTGCAGCTCGGCGCCTGGCTCTCGGCGGGCGAGGGTGCGGGAACCCTGGGGGGCGAGCTCGCCGCCCAGGGGGTCCACCGCGTGACGTTCGACCGGCCGACCGGCTGGTCGAAGGACGGCGCCGCACCCGCGATCGATGCGGGACCGCTGCGGAACGCCGTCGACAAGGCGGCGAACGCGCCCTCCGACGTCCCGATCGACGCCGCGCTCAGCGCCGCGGGAGCAGATCCTGCCGATCCCGCGCTCGCCGCCGCTCTCGCCTGGGTTCAGGCGACCACCGGCGCAGACGCCGCGAAGGCATCGAGCTGGTTCCCGCCGGCATTCGTCCCTGAGGCGCTCGTCGGCGCGGACGGCGATGTCGGCGTGCTCGTGAATTCGCCGCTCGACGGCATCAAGGTCACGCTCGCCTCGCCCGTGACGCGCATCGCGTACGACGACTCAGGGGTGAGCCTGCGCCTGGGCACGGGCGAGTCGCTGTCCTTCGACCGCGTCGTCGTGACCGCTCCGCTCGGCGTGCTGCAGCATCAGGCGATCGAGTTCGCGCCCCCGCTGCCGTTCGGCCACCGGGGTGCGATCGCCGCGCTCGCCTCGGGATACGTCGAGACCGTGTGGGCGCAGTTCGACGAGGCCTTCTGGAAGGTCGACGCCGACATCTGGCACGTCGTCGGCGGCGACGGCCCGATCCGCACCTGGCTGAACCTGCAGCCCGTGACCGGCAGGCCCGTGCTCGTCGGCCTGGTCGGCGGGCCGGAGGCCGAGGCCTTCGCGAAGCTCGGAGACGGCGACGCGGAGGCCGCCGTGCGCGAGTCCCTCCGGTTCTTCGTCTCGGCGACGCCCACGCCCTGAGCTCAGGCGGGATCCGGCTCGCCCCCGTCGGGTCTGGGCGCGCGGTGCAGATCCGTCCTGGCCATGGTGTGCAGCCGGCTGAGCGCGACGAGGCCGCTGGCGACGAGCGCGAAGATCGCCAGGGCGATCGCGCACGTCAGGATCATCTCGGGCGTCCCCGAGACCTGTCGCGGATCCAGGAAGTAATACGGGTACCAGCCGACCACGCCCCCTCGCCAGATCGTGAACACGCCCCAGAGGGCCGGGTACAGGACGACGTACGGCACGATCCGCCAGGATGCGGCACGCCGGCCGGGGCCGAAGACCCAGGCGATGATCGTCCAGGCGGGAAGCACGAAGTGCAGCACGATGTCCGACCACGGCACCCAGATCGGGATGCCGTGCAGGCCCGCCTGCCACACGATCAGGGCGAACGCGAGGCCGGCCGTGATGGTCCAGCTGAGCACGACGGCCCTGGCGGTGGTGAGCCACGCCGGATCCTCCGGGGTGCGCAGTGCGATGATCCCGGCGATCAGGGCGAGGATCGCGAACACGATGTTCGACTCGATCGTGAGGTACGCGAGGTAGTTCTGGCCGGCGATGGTCTGCGAGCCCAGGCCCCAGAACAGACGGTCGACGAGGGCGACTCCGCACACGCCCGCGGTGAGCAGACGCGACCAGCCGAAGGCCATCCTCATGGTCACTCGCGCGTCGTCCTCCTCGGCCGGGCTGTTCGACGGCCCTCGGGTCGGGTCGCCCGTCACCGGCCGAGTCTACGGAACCCCGATGTGCCCGGTCCGGATCCGGGGGATTCGAGCCTGTGCACGGCCGGGTTCGGGGGCGCACTCTGTCGTTTTGGGGCGCGTGCGGCCGGGTTTTCGTGGCGGGGTGCGCCCCAAGACGGGGAGGTGCGCCCCGAAACACCCCGAAACCCAGCCAAGTGCACCCCGAAACGCAGCGAAGGGCGCCCCGAAACCGGAGCAGGGTCCCCGAAAGGGACCCGGGTCTAGGCTGGCGGGCGTGACTTCGCCCGTGCCGCTCCGTCTCGCGCTCGTCGTGGCGGGGGGCGTGATCGGCTCCGCCGCGCGGCTCGGGCTGGGGCTCGTGATGCCGGCTCCGGGCGGGAGCGGCCTCGGCGCCGTCCCGTGGGCCACGCTCATCGCGAATGTCGTCGGCGCGTTCCTCATCGGGGTGCTCGCCGCCCGGCTGCCGTCGTCGAGCGGCGTCCGGATCCTCCTCGGCACCGGGGTGCTCGGCGGCTTCACCACCTACAGCGCGTTCGCCGTCGGCAGCGTCACGCTGTGGCACGCTCAGCCCTGGCTCGCCGCGGCCTACGCGATCAGCAGCCTCGTGTTCGGCCTCGGCGCCGCGGCGCTCGGACTCGATCTCGCCCGGCCCCGCTCCTCGCACACGCAGGCGCACGGATGAGCCCGCTGATCTTCCTGTACGCCGCGCTCGCCGGAGGCGTCGGCGCTGGTCTGCGCTACCTCGTCGACCTCGGCGTCGCTCGACTGGTCGGCACCCGGTATCCCTGGGGCGTGCTCGTGATCAACCTGACCGGATCCTTCGCACTGGGCGTGGTCACGGGCGGCTTCCCCGGGGCGGCGTTCATCGTCGGGGCTGGCCTCCTCGGCGGCTACACGACGTTCAGCACGGCCATGCTCGACACGGTCGCGCTGTGGCGGGACGGATCCTCGCGGGCCGCGCTCTTCAACGCCGTGGGCATGCTGATCCTCGGCGTGCTCGCCGCCGTCGCCGGGCTCACGCTCGGCACCGCCCTCGCGGGCTAGGCGCGAGTCCCGCTCAGGAGCGGGACTCGAGGTCGCTCGCCTCGACGCCGATGTCCTCGGCCCACAGCTCTGGACGCTCTCGCATCATCCGGTCCATGAGCGCGATGCAGTCGGCGTCGTCGGCGATCACGAGCTCCTTGCCGTTCGAGCGCAGCCACGCCTCCGACTCCTGGAAGCTGCGGTTCTCGCCGATCACGATGCGCGGGATCTCGTAGAGCGTCGCGGTGCCGGCGCACATGTAGCAGGGGGAGAGGGTCGTGTAGAGGACGCTCTCCCGGTAGACGCGCGCCGGCAGCCGGCCCGCGTTCTCCAGGCAGTCCGTCTCGCCGTGGCGGATGACGCTGCCCAGCTGCACGCGGCGGTTGCGGCCCACGGCCAGCACCTCACCGTCGTGCACGAGCGCGGCGCCGATCGGGATACCGCCCTCAGCCCAGCCGATCCTGGCCTGTTCGACGGCCAGATCGAGGAAGCGACGATCGTCTGCGCTCAGCTGCATGGTGCCATCGTATTCAGGCGCTCGTGCGCGTCCAGGGTGCCGCTGCAGAGGCGCCGGACGTCGGCTGTGACGAGGACGATACCCGGGGGTTCTAGAATCTGGCCTGTACGCCCGATCCTCCGCACCGGGCTACGAAGGGGGACCCGTGTCGAAGCTCGCCGTTCTGAGCCTGCGCAACCGCGCGCTGATCGCGCTCATCACGATCGTGGCCGCGGTGTTCGGCGGTCTCGCGCTCACGAACCTGAAGCAGGAGCTGATCCCGTCGATCGAGTTCCCGCAGCTCGCGATCGTCGCGAGCTACCCCGGGGCCTCGCCCGAGGTCGTCGAGCACGACGTGTCCACCCCGATCGAGACCGCGATCCAGGGCGTTCCGGGTCTCGACACGTCCACGGCGACGAGCACGACCAACTCGTCCGTGATCCAGGCATCCTTCGCGTACGGCACCAACCTCGCGACCGCCGAGCAGAAGATCAACCAGGCGATCGGGCGCATCAAGTCGCAGCTGCCCGACGGCGTGGATCCGCAGGTCATCACCGCGTCGATCGACGACTTCCCCGTGATCCAGCTCGCGGTGACCGGGTTCTCCGACGCCGAGACGGCGCAGCAGCGCCTCACGAACACGGTCATCCCGAAGATCGAGCGGCTCAAGGGCGTGAACGCCGCCTCCCTCGTCGGCGGGCAGGGCAAGCGCCTCACGATCACACCCGACAACACCGCACTGCTGGCGGCCGGGCTCCCCTCGAGCGCGATCAAGGATGCGCTGCAGCAGAACGGCACGCTGTTCCCCGGCGGATCCATCACCGAGAACGACAACACGCTCACGGTGCAGACCGGCGAGAAGCTCACGAGCGTCGAGCAGGTGCAGGCGATCCCGCTCATCGGCGGGACGACGCCGGGCGCCACGGTCGGATCCGTCGCGAAGGTCGAGATCGACGGGGATCCGGTCACGTCGCTCTCTCGCGTCGACGGCAAGACGGCCCTCACGATCGCGGTGACCAAGCTTCCGTCCGCGAACACGGTGGACGTGTCGAAGGCCGTCACCGATCTGATCCCGCAGCTCAAGAAGGACCTGCCCGGCGCGACGTTCACGACGGTGTTCGACCAGGCGCCGTTCATCCAGCAGTCGATCGAGTCGCTCGCCCAGGAGGGCCTGCTGGGCCTCGTCTTCGCGGTGATCGTGATCCTGATCTTCCTGCTGTCGGTGCGCTCGACGCTCGTCACCGCGATCTCGATCCCGACGAGCGTCCTCATCACCTTCATCGGGATCCAGGCCTTCGGGTACTCGCTGAACATCCTCACGCTCGGCGCGCTCACGATCGCGATCGGCCGCGTCGTCGACGACTCGATCGTCGTGATCGAGAACATCAAGCGGCACTACGTGCAGGGCGCAGACAAGAAGGCCGCGATCATCAGCGCCGTGCGCGAGGTCGCGATGGCCGTCACCGCCTCGACGATCACGACGGTCGCGGTGTTCCTGCCGATCGCCTTCGTCGGCGACATGACCGGCGAGCTCTTCCGCCCGTTCGCGCTCACGGTGACCATCGCGATGACGGCATCGCTGCTCGTCGCGCTCACGATCGTGCCCGTGCTCGCGTACTGGTTCCTGCGCCCCGGCAAGCCGCTGCTCGGCGCGGACGGTCACGCGATCGACCCCGAGCACGAGGATGCCCCGCCGACCCGGCTGCAGAAGGCGTACCTGCCGATCCTGCGCTGGACGCTCCGGCACTCGTGGATCACGCTCGTCCTCGCTGTCGTCGTGCTCATCGGCACGATGGCCGCAGCCCCGCTCATGAAGGTGAACTTCCTCGGATCCAGCGGTCAGAACACCTTCACGATGACGCAGTCGCTGGGCCAGGCGCCCAGCCTCGACGCCGAGGACAAGGCGGCGCAGAAGGTCGAGGAGGCGATCAAGGACATCAAGGGCATCAAGACCGTGCAGGTCTCGATCGGCTCGAGCGGATCCGCCCTGCGGGACGCGTTCTCCGGCGGCGGATCCGGCATCACCTACTCGATCACGACGGATCCGTCGGCGAACCAGGAGACCGTCCAGGCGGACGTGCGCGCGGCCGTGAAGAAGCTCGACGGTGTCGGCGACATCACGATCGCCGCCTCCCAGGGCTTCGGGTCCAGCGACATCCAGGTGAAGATCACCGCGCCGGACGAGAAGACGCTGACCGATGCGACCGACGCACTCGTGAAGGAGCTCAAGGGCTCGGCTGGCGTCAACCAGGTCACGAGCAACCTCTCTGCCTCGCTGCCGTTCATCTCGGTGCAGGTCGACCGCGCGGCCGCCGCGCAGCACGGCCTCAGCGAGGTCGCGGTCGGCGGCATCGTCTCGCAGGCGATGCGTCCGCAGCAGATCGGATCCGTGGAGATCGATGGATCCTCGCTCACCGTCTACCTGCAGAGCGCGAACCCGCCGACCACGGTCGATGAGCTGAAGGCGCTGACGATCCCGAGCCGGGCAGGGCTCATCCGACTCGACCAGATCGCGACCGTGCAGCAGAGCGAGAGCCCGGCGTCGGTCACGACCCAGCGCGGGCAGCGCACCGCGACCGTCTCGGTGACGCCGAAGGGCAACGACCTCGCGAGCGCCTCGACCTCGGTGTCGAAGGCGATCACGAGCGCGAAGCTCCCCTCCGGTGCCGACGCGTCGCTCGGCGGAGTGGTCACGCAGCAGCAGGACGCGTTCGGCCAGCTCGGGCTCGCGATGCTCGCAGCGATCCTCATCGTCTACATCGTGATGGTGGCGACCTTCAAGTCGCTGCGGCAGCCGATCCTGCTGCTGAGCTCGGTGCCGTTCGCGGCAACCGGCGCCATCCTGCTGCAGATCGCGACCGGCGTGCCGCTCGGCGTCGCGTCCCTCATCGGCGTGCTCATGCTCATCGGCATCGTGGTGACCAACGCGATCGTGCTCGTGGACCTGGTGAACCAGTACCGCGAGAAGGGCATGAACGCGCACGACGCCACGATCGCCGGCGGATCCCGGCGCCTCCGGCCGATCCTGATGACCGCGCTCGCCACGATCTTCGCGCTCACCCCGATGGCCCTCGGCATCACCGGCCACGGCGGCTTCATCTCGCAGCCGCTCGCGATCGTCGTGATCGGCGGCCTGGTGTCGTCGACCGTGCTGACGCTGCTCGTGCTGCCCACGCTCTACAACCTCGTCGAGGGCGCCAGGGAACGCCGGGCTGCCAAGCGCGCGGCGAAGGCAGGGGGCAGCGCTGACGCGGCGCTCGCCGGAGCCGATGCGGGCGCGGTGCTCGCCGGAGCCGGTGCGGGCGCGGTGTTCGCCGGTTCGGCCTCGACCGAGGCGTCTTCCGCGGACGACGCTTCGGCGCCTCCGCACCACCCCACCCGCCGAGAGCTGCGCGAGAACGGTCAGCCCGCCGAGGAGGAGTCCGTCACGGAGCACCCCGCCGAGGAGAAGCCAGAGTCCGACTGAGTCCGCGGTGCGGTCAGCCGGTCGGCCCTTCGAGGCCCCGCCCGAGGGCGGCTGCGACGGCGTAGAAGATCGCGTCCGCCGGAGTCGTCCCCGTCGTTCCGGTGGGGTGGTCTCCGTTGACCTCGACGACGACCGTGGTGTCGGTGCGGGTGTCGTAGTACAGCGCCGTGTTGAAGCCGGGCACCTGCCCGTTGTGGCCGATCCAGCCCTGCACGCAGTTCATGCCGATGCCGTAGCCCGAGGGCACCGGGATG
The DNA here is from genome assembly GCF_002979495.1 of Microbacterium sp. MYb64. Classification (NCBI taxonomy): domain Bacteria; kingdom Bacillati; phylum Actinomycetota; class Actinomycetes; order Micrococcales; family Microbacteriaceae; genus Microbacterium; species Microbacterium sp. MYb64. The sequence goes on from NZ_PCOW01000021.1 coordinate 43,047, forward strand.
GATGAAAGCCGCTGGATCTGCGCGTCCCGGGGGAGCAGCCCCTGCCCGGTGCCGAGAGCGCGTCCGTACGTGAGCAGATCGTCGACGCGGCTGATGATCTCCCCGGATGCGCCGGCCTGGGAGACGTTCCAGGCGGTGGTGTCCCGCAGCGGCGCATCCGCGCTGATCGCGCCGGAGACGATCCCGAGGTTCGTGTAGCCGTGCGCATGCGGGTCGGGCATGACAGCGCTGGCCAGCGGGTACGAGGTGGCGGTCAGGCGGAGCGGATCGAAGATCTGTCGCTGGAGTTCTTCGGCGAGCGTGTGCCCGGTGATCTTCTCCACGACCTCCCCGAGCAGCACCGTGTTGGTGTTCGAGTAGTGGAACTCGGCGCCGGGCGCGGACGTCGGGGGCATCGCGAAAGCCGTCGCCAGCCGCTGGTCGACGGTCCAGATGATGCTGTAGTCGGTGAGATACAGCTTCATGAACTCGAGATCGTCGGTGTAGTTGGCGATGCCGCTGGTCATGTTCGCGAGCTGGAGGATCGTGATCTCGGATCCGTTCGGCACATTCGGCACGTAGGTGCTGATCGGATCGCTCAAGGACAGCTTCTTGCGTGCGACCAGCTGCATGATCAGCGTCGTCGTGAACGTCTTGGTCACCGATCCGATCCGATGGTGGACGTCGGTGGTGAGCGGCGCCCCGGTCGTCAGATCCGCGACGCCGTAGGCGTCGACCCAGGTGCCCTTCGGGGACCGCACCGCGACGACCGCACCCGGCGCGGTCGTCGCGGTGAACGCTGCCGAGGCCGCGGCGTCGAGGGACTCGGTCAGCGCGGGGGAGAGGTTCCCCTTCGTCGCGGTGCCTGGCCGGCGGTCGACCACCGCCGCGGGGTCGGGGACGCACGCCGCCGGATCGATCGCCGCGGCCGAGGACGGCGCACGGGGGGAGGGCGGTGCGGTGCGAGTGGCGGTGCATCCCGTCAGGACGAGCAGGAGGGCGCTCGCCAGGGCCACCGCGCCTCGCGAGCTCAGGGACCGGGAGCTCAGGGACCGGGAGGGGTGCTGACCACGGGGGCGCAGACGGTGCGGTTCGACCATGGGCATCGGGACGTCCTCCGTGCTGCGCGCGGGGCGCGGAATCGGATCTCCAGCGGGGCGAATCCTCAGGGCCGGCCGTCGTCGGATCGGGTGGCGCCCGGGCGGGGAGGGCGACCCTGCGGTGTCGGGTACGGACCAGACACGTTCTTGAGCACACTGTAGGGGTCCGGCGCGATCATGTCGATGACGCCCGGAGATCGCGCCCCGGGGTCAGCCGAGTTCGTGCGCGTGGATCGTGGTCGTCAGCGTCGTGCCGTTGAGGTCGAGGTACAGCACCTGCTCGGTGACGGTCATCGTCACGGTGTTGCGGCGCTCGAGCAGCGGTACGGCGGACTCGACGAAGCCGGGGTCGAAGCTGTAGACGCGGATGTCCTCTGCGCGGTGGATCCGCTTGCCCTCCCACGGCGCCATGACCTTGGCCGGATCGCGGTGCGTGTAGACGACGGTGCGATCGGCCAGGCGGCTGCCGTAGTGCAGGCGCTCGGCGTCCGGAGCGCCGACCTCGATCCATCCCGTGATGCGCCCGGTGAGATCGCGCACGACGACGGCGGGCTCGTCGGTGGAGGAGAGACCCTCGCTGAACGCGACGCCCTCGGTGAACTCCAGCCCGTAGGCGAGCAGCCGGGTCAGCATGTACGCGTCGGTCTCGGAGGGGTGCCGCGCCACGCGCAGCGAGTAGTCCTCGTAGACGCCGCGGTCGGTGTCCGCCAGCTGCACGTCGAAGGTGTGGATCGTCGCCCCGATAGCCATAGGCGTCTCAGCCTACGGGGTGCGTCCGTGGTCGCCCGCGCCGCGGAGCTGGGCGAGCAGGTGGTCGAGGATCGGATCCAGCACGGCGAGTCCGTCGCGCACTCCGCCCCGCGAGCCCGGCAGGTTCATCACGACCGTACGACCCGAGACTCCGGCCACGCCGCGGGTGAGCAGCGCCATAGGGGTCGCGGCGAGGCCGCGGCGACGCAGGTCCTCCATGAGCCCGGGGATCTCGCGGTCGAGAAGTGCCGCGGTCGCCTCGGGCGTGCGGTCGTCGGGGGAGAGCCCGGTGCCGCCCGTGGTGAGCAGCAGATCCGGAGCATCCTCGAGAGCGGCCCTGAGGGCGTCCGCGACGGAGGCGTCGGCGACGACGACCGGATCCTCGGTCGCGAACCCGCGCTCGGCGAGCCATGCTCGGATGATCGGACCCGTCTCGTCGGCGTAGACGCCCGCGGAGGCACGGGTCGACACCACGAGCACGGTCGCGGACCGGGAGGACGACTGCTCCGTGGTCACTCCGCGGTCCAGTCGCCGCTCTTGCCGCCGGACTTCGCGAGCACGCGGATGTCGCCGATCACGGCGTGCTTGTCGACGGCCTTGATCATGTCGTAGAGGGTGAGCGCCGCGACGCTCGCGGCCGTGAGCGCCTCCATCTCGACGCCCGTGACGCCCTTCGTGACGGCGGTGGCGATGATGCGCACGCGGTCGCCCTCCGGCACGAGGTCGATCTCGACCCGGCTCAGCGGCAGCGGGTGGCAGAGCGGGATGAGCGCCGAGGTCTGCTTCGCGCCCATGATCCCGGCGATGCGGGCCGTGCCGAGCGCCTCGCCCTTGGGCAGGGAGCCGTCGGCGATCTTCGCGACCACGTCCGCGGTGGTCTGCAGCACGGCCTGCGCGCGCGCCTCGCGGCGGGTCACGGCCTTGTCTGTCACGTCCACCATGTGCGCGGATCCATCGGCCCTCAGGTGCGTCAGCTCGCTCATCACGTCTCCAGACTCGTGCGTGCTCAGCCGCCGGCGAAGGGCGGCAGGATGTCGACGGTCGCTCCCAGCGGTCGGGCGTCGTCGCGGCTGACCGTGCCGTCGACGAGGAAGGATCCGGATCTCAGGACCTTCGCCATCGGCTCACCGTAGCGTCCGAGCAGCTCCGCGCGCAGTGCTCCGACCGTCGAGGCGGCATCCGGGCCGTCGACGGTCAGCTGCTCCTGATCGCGTCCGGCGGCCTCGGCGGCCGCGGCGAAGTACCGCACGGTGATGGTGGCCATGTCCTCAATCTAGCCCGTATTGCGGAATTCAGCATCCGCATCATGGAAATTAGAATGTCCCGCGAGGCTTTCCCCGCGTACACTCGATCCTATGATCGCGCTCGTCGAGCCGGGGCCGGAACTGCCGCCCGAACACATCGCCCGGTACAGCCGCCAGCTCATGCTGCCGGGCTTCGGCGAGACCGCGCAGCGGCGCCTCCGTGCGGCCCGCGTGCTCGTGATCGGGGCGGGCGGGCTCGGCAGCGCCCTCGTCCCCGCGCTCGCGGGGAGCGGCGTCGGCACGATCGGCGTCATCGACGACGACGTGGTGGAGCTGTCCAACCTGCACCGTCAGCTCAGCCACGGCATGGACGACATCGGACGGTCCAAGGTCGGATCCCTCGCCGACACCGTGCGCGACATCGATCCCGAGATCCTGGTGCGCCCCTACCGGGAGCGTGCGACCGCCGAGACCCTGCCGGGGATACTGGCCGAGTACGACCTCCTCGTCGACGGCAGCGACAACTTCCCCACCCGCTACCTCGCCGACGACGCCGCGCGCCTCGCCGGGAAGCCCCTGGTCTGGGGATCCATCCTGCGCTTCCAGGGGCAGGTCGGCGTGGCCGTGCCCGAGGTCGGGTTCCGCGACCTCTTCCCTGCGCCGCCGGCCGCGGACGAGGTGCTGTCGTGCGAGCTCGGCGGAGTGCTCGCGAGCCTGTGCACCGCGATCGGATCCTTCATGGCGACCGAGGTCGTCAAGCTCATCACGGGCATCGGCGAACCGCTCGTCGGTCGTGTGCTGTTCTACGACGCGCTCGCCGCGCGCACCCGTGAGATCGGGTTCGAGCGGGCCGAGGACGCGCCGGCCGTGGACGGGCTGATCGACTACGAGCTGTTCTGCGGCACGGCCGCCGCCGGCGACGCCTCCGCGCTGTCGGCCGCCGAGGTGCTGCGGATGCGGCGCGAGGGCGACGTGCGACTCCTCGACGTGCGCGAGCCGCACGAGACTCTGCTGCGGGGCATCCCGGGGGCCACGGCGCTGCCGCTCGGTGCGCTCGAAGGCGGTGCGCCGATTCCGGGGGCGCTCGGCGACGGGCCGGTCGTCGTGTTCTGCGAGAAGGATCCGCGCTCGCAGCGTGCGGTGCGCGTGCTGCGCGAGCGCGGGATCGACGCGCACTACCTCGCGGGCGGGATCAGGGCCTTCGCCGCCGTCGGCGGGAAGACCGCGGGCACGGGCGCTGCGGACGCGCCGAGCGAGCGGACGGAGCCGGAATGAGCGAACGCGCGATCATCAGTGACGAACCCCTGGACGAGGCGGTCATCCGGGCGGCGGTCGGCGACGCGGCGCACGGCGCGACCGTGATGTTCTGCGGCGTGGTGCGCGACCACGACGGCGGGCAGGCGGTGCGCTCCCTGGACTACCGCGCGCATCCCGACGCGGAGCGGTTCCTCGAGGAGATCGTGGAGCGCGTGACGGCCGAGACCGGGCTGCTCGTCGCCGCGGCGCACCGGGTGGGCGACCTCCGGATCGGCGACGTCGCGCTGTTCGCGGCCGCGTCGGCCGGACACCGCAAGGAGGCGTTCGAGGCGTGCGAGCGCCTGGTCGAGGAGATCAAGCGCGGCGTGCCGATCTGGAAGCGCCAGCACTACGCCGACGGCGTCTCGGAGTGGGTCGGGCTCTGACGGGCCCGCCTCCGGCGGGGTGACGCCGGGCGGGGCGCCGTTCTTGGGGCGCCGTTCTGGGGCGCGGCCTGGCCTCGACGCCCCCTCTGGCGACCGGCGCCCCCTCACAGGTACGCATCTCAGAGGGGGCGTGGATCCTCAGAGGGGGCGTCGACGACCGGCGAGACGTGCGGGGAGGGCGAGACCCCTCCCCCTCAGCCCCCGATGTAGCTCATCTCGATGCGGTCGCGGGCGGCGCGCAGCTCGGGGGTGAGGCTCGATCGGATCTCGGAGTAGCGGTCGTCGCGCACGCCCCAGATCCGGGCGAGCGTCGCGGTGAGCTCCGCATCGTCCGCGCCGCCGCGCAGCAGCGCGCGCAGGTCGTGGCCCTCGGTCGCGAACAGGCACGTGAACAGGCGCCCCTCGGTCGAGAGCCGCGCGCGGTTGCAGGTGCCGCAGAACGCGTTGGTGACGGACGAGATCACGCCGATCTCCCCGGAACCGTCGGCGTAGCGCCAGCGCTTCGCCGTCTCGCCGGTGGCGGCGGGGGAGACGGGCTCGAGCGGGAACCGGGCGTCGATCGTCGCGACGATCTCCGCCGAGGGGACCACCTCGTCGAGGCTCCAGCCGTTGGTCGCGCCGACGTCCATATATTCGATGAAGCGCAGCACATGACCGGTGCCGCGGAAGTGCTCCGCGAGACTCAGGATCTCGCCGTCGTTGAGGCCGCGTTTGACGACGGTGTTGAGCTTCACGGGCATGCCGGCGGCCTGCGCGGCGTCGATGCCCTGCAGCACGCGCGCGACGGGGAACTCCACGTCGTTCATGCGCCGGAACAGCTGATCGTCGAGGGAATCGATCGACACTGTGACGCGGTCGACGCCCGCCTCCTTGAGCGCATCGGCCTTGACGGCGAGGGCGGATCCGTTCGTCGTCAGCGCGATCTCCGGCTTGGCGTCGTCGAGGGTGCGCAGAGCCGCGAGCCGTGCGATCAGATCTTCGATCCCTCGCCGCAGCAGCGGCTCCCCTCCGGTGAGGCGCAGCTTGCGGACGCCGTTCGCGAGAGCGGCTCGCGCGATCCGCTCGATCTCCTCGAAGGTGAGCAGTTCATGCCGTTCCAGGAATGCATAGTCCCGGCCGAACACCTCGCGCGGCATGCAGTAGACGCAGCGGAAATTGCACCGGTCGGTGACGGAGATCCGCAGGTCGCGCAGCGGGCGGTCCCTGGTGTCGAGGACGCCGGTCGAGGGCAGCCTCCGAGCGCTTCGGGGGACGTCGGGGGACGAGCCGGCGCGCGCCGGAGCGGCATCGGTCTCGAGTGATCGCGGCGAGATCGTCATCGGTCGGCCCCCTTTCGATGGGCAACCGTAGCACCGCTGGGAGGGAGCGGGATCCGCGTGGCGCAACACGAGGCCGCGGGACGCCCTTCGTCTCGCTCCGCTCGCTCAGGGACCGTCTCGCTCCGCTTGCTCAGGGACCGTCTCGCTCCGCTTGCTCAGGGACCGTCTCGCTCCGCTTGCTCAGGGACCGTCTCGCTCCGCTGGCTCAGGGACCGTCTCGCTCCGCTCGCTCAGGGACCGGCTCGAGGGCCAGCCGGCGTCGCCGCGGATCGAGACATCGGCCTCGTCGATGCGGAACGAGAGGCGCTGTCCGGGGTGCAGGCCGAGGCCGACGGCGTGCGTGGACGGGCAGTCCACGGCGATGCCGGGATGCTCCGCGGTGTGCAGGCGGATCCCGCCGGGGATCGGATCGAGCTGCGCGACGCGCCCCGTCCAGTGGTTCGGCGCCGGGGCGGATTCCGGGTTCGCGGAGCGGCCGAGGCCTCCGGAATCGTCGAGCGGATCCACCCGCACGGAGCCTGGTGCGAACACGACGCTGCCGGCCTCGCCCACCCGCAGCGCATGGCCCTGTCCGCGGAGCAGGAGCCCGCCCGCGGAGACGGCGCCGTCATCCGCTCCGACCGCCTCGAGGCGGTTCACGCCGGCGAGCGCCGCCACGAACTCCGATCGCGGATGCCCCAGCACTTCGGAGGTGCTGCCGCCCTGCACCACGGAGCCGTCGTGCATCACGAGCGTGCGCGCGGCCAGGATCAGCGCGTCCATCGGGTCGTGCGTGACGAGCACGATCGGGATCGCGGGGCTCTCGCCCTGCTGCGCGGTGATCAGGCGGCGGGCCTGCGCGGCGGACGGCGCGTCGAGCGCGGCGAACGGCTCGTCCAGCAGCAGTGCATCGGGCTCGGAGGCGAGGGCGCGCGCGATCGCGGCGCGCTGCTGCTGCCCGCCGGAGAGCTCCGCGGGACGGCGCGCGGCGAGGCCGCCGAGCCCCACCTCCTCCAGCCGCCGGTCGGCGCGACGCCGGGCCTCGGCGCGCGGAACACCCTGCGCGCGCGGCCCGAACGCCACGTTCTCGCGCACGGACAGATGCGGGAACAGCAGCGGGCGCTGGCCGAGCAGCGCGATGCGCCGGCGCGCCGGGGGGACATGGATCCCGCGTGCCGCACCGGGGCCGGCCGGGGCGTCGAGCACGCGGTCGCCGACCGCGACGGATCCGGCGGCGGGAAGGAGACCCGCGATCGCGTTCAGCAACGTCGACTTGCCCGATCCGTTCGGGCCGATCACCGCGAGGATCTCTCCCGGCTGCGCCTCGAACGCCGCGGACATCGCGAATCCGCCGCGGCGCGTGCTCAGATCGACCCTCATCGCACGGCCCCCGCCCGCCAGCCGCGCACCAGCACGAGCACCGCGAGGGCGACGAGGATCAGCAGGAGCGACAGCGCGATCGCCGTGTCCTCCTCGACCCCTGCGCCGTTGAACGCCGTGTAGATCGCGAGCGGCATGGTGCGGGTGACCCCGGCGGCGTTGCCCGCGAACAGCGCGGTCGCGCCGAACTCGCCGAGAGCCCGGGCGAAGCACAGCACGGTGCCCGCGATGAGCCCGGGAGCGGCGAGGGGCAGCGTCACCCTGCGGAAGACCGTGAACCGGCTCGCGCCGAGACCCGCCGCGACCCGCTCGTGCTCGGTGCCGATCGCGCGCAGGGCGCCCTCGATCGAGATCACCAGGAACGGCAGCGCGACGAACGCCTGCGCGATCACCACGGCAGCGGTCGTGAACGGGATCCTGATCCCGGCGACGGCCAGCGCTCCGCCGAGCAGTCCGTTGCGGCCCAGCAGGGCGAGCAGCGCGATGCCCCCGACGAGCGGGGGCAGCACGAGCGGCAGGGTGGTCAGCGTGCGCAGCACCGAGGCCAGCCAGCCGGGACTGCGCGCCATCGCGACGGCGAGCGGCACCCCGAGGATCGCGCAGATCACGGTCGCGATCGCGGCGGTGGTCAGGGAGAGCCCGAGCGCCTGCAGCGCTGCGGGAGACGTGATCGCCGCCGGAACCGTCGCCCAGTCCAGCCGCACCAGCAGCGCGACGAAGGGCAGCACCAGCAGCAGCACCGCGATGATCGCCGGGATCAGCAACCAGGCGGGCAGGTGCTCCCCCCGCCGCCGGGGGACGGACGCGGGGAGCGAGGGGGCGGCATCCGGGGTCGGGGAGTCGCCGCGCGCGGCCGCCGTCATCGACGACCCGACCGCGCGCGGCGCCCTCCGGCCCCCCGTTCTCATGCGCCGCCGAACCCCAGATCCTTGAGGATCTTCTGGCCCTTGTCCGACAGCACGAACTCCTGGAACGCGGTGGCGGCCTCGGCGTTCTTCGAGGCCTTGAGCACCGTGATCGGGTACTTGTTGGTCGCCTTGTCGGCGCCCGCGATGGCGATGCCGGTCACGGCGGATCCCGCGGCCTTGACGTCGGTCGAGTACACGAGCCCGGCATCGGCCTCGCCGGCCTTGACCTTCGCGAGCACCGCCGTCACGTTCTGCTCCTCGCTGGCGGGCGTCACGGTCACGCTCGCCGCGTCGAGCAGCGTCTTCGCGGCGTTGCCGCACGGCACGGCGGGGGCGCACAGCACGAGCTTGAGACCGGGGTCCGCGAGCGAGGCGAGATCCTTGACCTTGAGCGGGTTGCCCGGCGCGACCGCGATCTGCAGGACGTTCGTCGTGAAGACCGGCGCATCCCCCGCGAGGCTCGCCTGGGTCACCTTGTCCATGTTCTTCTGATCCGCCGAGGCGAACACGTCGACCGGCGCCCCCTCGATGATCTGCGTCGCGAGCGTCGAAGATCCGTCGTACGTGATCGGGTTGACGTGCACCTTCGGGTTCTCCGCCTCGAAGGCCGTGGTGATCTGGTCGAACGCCTGGCTCAGCGATGCCGCCGCGAACACGGTGAGCTCGCCGCTCACGGTCGAGGCCGCGGCGGTGCTGGTGGGCGTGGGCGTCGCAGCGGGGGACGAGCCGGAGCATGCGGTCAGGGCGAGAGCTGCGGCAAGAGCCGTGGCGGCGATCGCGGACAGGCGGAACGGGAGGGGGGATCGGGTCATCGTGACTCGGTCCTTTCGGTTTCTATGATCATCATGGTGGCTTTGGTGACGGCGACGGCCTTGCTCCCGACCTCGAGCCCGAGCTCGGCGGCGGCCTCGGCGCTCATGAGCGACACGATGCGGTGCGGACCGCTCTGCAGCTCGATCTGCGCCATCAGCCCTTCGACGCGTACGGCGGTGACGAGGCCCACGAAGCGGTTGCGCGCGCTGCGCAGCACGTTGTCGCCCGGATCCGGTTCGCTGGCCAGCGCCTGGGCGCGTTCGGCGAGCTCGGCGCCGGGCACGACCTGGTGCCCGGTCGCGTCGGTGGACAGGGTCAGGATGCCGTCCGCCGCCCAGCGGCGCACGGTGTCATCGCTGACTCCCAGAAGGCCGGCAGCCTCGCGGATCCGAAAATGCGTCATGGCGACGACCATAGCGCCGCGAATGCGGAGAAGCAACACGGATTATCACGATGTGGAATATGGGTTCCAAAAAACCGTGGACGTGGCAGGGGAACGCTGTTAGTGTCATTCCAGCCCGAGGCCGTACCAGCAGCCGGAGGCGGGATGACAACCTAGCGGTTCGACGTACTTATCTCGAGGAAGGGCCCGACGAGGGGCCCGACCGGAAGCCGTATCACTGCGACGACAGCAAGGAAGCTCTCCATGAACAGCACCAGTGCGCCTTCATCCGCGCCGGCGACGCCCGCCGAGTATCTCGCTCAGGCCGTCGCCCTCGCCACGGACAACGTCCGAAACGCCGGAGGTCCGTTCGGCGCCCTCATCGTCTCGGCCGACGGCCGGGTCTTCGAAGGCGTCAACCGGGTGACCGCGAACCTCGATCCCTCGGCGCACGCCGAAGTGACCGCGATCCGCAACGCGTGCCAGCAGCTCGGCACGTTCGACCTCTCCGGCGCCACGCTCTACACGAGCTGTGAGCCGTGCCCGATGTGCCTCGCGACGTCGCTGTGGGCGCGCGTCGACCGCGTGTACTTCGCGGCCAACCGCGACGACGCCGCCGACGCCGGCTTCGACGACGCGGTGTTCTACCGCTATTTCGAGGGAGGGCCCGAGGACAAGGCGCTCATGCCCGTCTCCGACATCGCCCTGCCCGCTGAGGAGCGCGTCGCGCCCTTCACCGAGTGGAACCTCACCACCACCCGTATCGAGTACTGACCCGACCCGACGAATCCAGGAGAAGACAATGACGTCCCCCACTCCCACCCCCGAAGCAGAGGGAACACCCGAGAACGAGGCCACGGCCCTGTTCTCCCGCCAGGAGGAAACGCTTCCTCCTCTGAAGACCGGTGCCACCTCGACCGTCGAGGTCGAGCCCAAGAACGGCCTTGACCGGTTCTTCAGCATCACCCGCCGCGGTTCGACCGTCGGTCGTGAGATCCGAGGCGGCATCGTGACCTTCGTCACGATGGCCTACATCGTCATCCTGAACCCGCTGATCCTCGGCGGCACGAAGGACGTCGCGGGCCACGCCCTGGATGCGGCGCAGATCGGCGCGGCGACCGGCCTCACCGCCGGCGTCATGACCATCCTGTTCGGCGTGATCGCACGGCTGCCCTTCGCGCTCGCCGCGGGCCTCGGCATCAACTCCTTCCTCGCGGTCGCGGTCGTCGGTCAGGTGACCTGGGCCGAGGCCATGGGGCTCGTGGTCATCAACGGCATCCTGATCGTGCTGTTCGGAGCCACCGGCATCCGGACCGCGATCTTCCATGCCGTGCCGCAGCCGCTCAAGGCCGCGATCACCGTCGGCATCGGCCTGTTCATCGCCTTCATCGGCTTCGTCGACTCGGGCTTCGTCAACCGCACCGCGGGTCCCGGCGGCCCGCCTGTGCAGCTCGGCAACGACGGATCCATCACCTCGGTCCCGACGCTCATCTTCCTGCTGGGCCTCGTCGTCATCGGGATCCTGGTGGCGCGGAAGGTTCCTGGCGGCATCCTGATCGGCATCGTCGCGACCACCATCGTCGCGCTCATCGCCCAGGCGGTGCTGCAGCTCGGCCCCTCGTTCAAGGACCCGAACGGCTGGCACATGACGATCCCCGAGCTGCCGAGCTCGCTGGTCACGATTCCGGACTTCAGTCTGGTGGGGCAGTTCGACCTGTTCGGCGCCTTCGGCCGCGTCGGTGCACTGTCGGCGACGATGCTCGTCTTCACCCTGGTGTTCTCGAACTTCTTCGACGCGATGGGCACGATGACCGGTCTCGCGAAGAACGCGGGCCTGGCCTACAAGGACGGCACGTTCCCGCGCCTGCGCTCCGCGTTCGTCGTCGAGGGCTTCGGCGCCGTCGCGGGAGGCATGACCTCGACCTCGTCGAATACGGTCTACGTCGACAGCGCCTCCGGCATCGGCGAGGGCGCCCGCACGGGTCTCGCCTCGCTCGTGGTCGGCGTGCTGTTCCTGCTGTCGATGTTCCTGACGCCGCTCACGCTCGTGGTGCCGATCGAGGTCGGCTCGGCCGCCCTCGTCATCGTCGGCGCGATGATGATGGGACAGATCCGCGAGATCAAGTTCACCAATTTCGCGGTCGCCCTCCCGGCGTTCCTCACGATCGTGACGATGCCGCTGACCTACTCGATCGCCAACGGCATCGGTGTCGGCTGCATCTCGTGGGCGCTCATCAACGTCCTCTCCGGACGGGCGAAGAAGGTCCACTGGCTGATGTGGGTCGTCGCCGCCGGGTTCGCGCTCTACTTCGTGCGCGGACCGGTGGAGCAGATCCTCAGTCACTGAGCCGTCGTTCGAAGCCCCCGGTCCGCGTGTGCGGGCCGGGGGCTTCGGCGTGCACCGGGGTGCGGCCCCCGCGGTCAGCGGGGGACGCGCAGCTCCGGCCAGGATGCGAGATCGGCGGGTTCGTCGATGTCGTCGCCGCGACCCAGATCGCCGCACTCCACGTCGTCGACGAGATGGCGGTTCCGCACGATCCATGCCCGGGCCGCGGCGTCGCCCTCGGCGAGGGCTGCGGCCGAGCAGAGGTCGCCGGTGCCGAACACCACGGGGTTGCCGGGGGCGCCGTGCCACATCGCGCGGGCGACGCGTCCCGGCCTGCGGGCCGCGAAGAGGCGCCGGATCACGGAGGCGTCGACGCCCGGCTGATCCACGAGCAGCACGACCACGGCGTGCGGCGGCGCGTCGGTCACGACGAGCGGCAGCACGGCCGCGCGCAGCGAGGCGGACATGCCCAGCCGCGCATCGTGCACTTCGACCACGTGCGCCGCCGGGCACCGGGCACGGAGCCAGCTGCGCGCGGTGCGGGCGGCGGGGCCGACCGCGACCGTCACGCTGCAGCCGGCCTCCGCCGCCGCCCGGGCGGCCCGGGTGACGAGCACCTCGCCGTTCCAGGGGAGGAGCGCCTTGGGTCCGCGGCCGAGGCGGGTGCCCCGTCCGGCCGCGAGCACGATCGCGTGGTGGGTGCGCGTGGTCATCGGGTCGCCTCCGCCGCATCCCGCTCGAGGATCGCGGCGTGGATCCGATCGCGGGTGAACGGTGTGGCGGTCATGCGGATCCCGGTCGCGTCGCGGATCGCGGCGGCCAGCGCCGGCGCGATCGGGTTGAACGGCGACTCGCTCATCGACTTGGCGCCGAGAGGGCCGAGCACGTCCGAGGTCTGTGCGAAGTGCACCTCGGAGCGCGGGATGTCGGCGAACGTGGGCACGTGGTACTGCCGCAGGATGTCCGACACCACGGTGCCGCCGTCGTCCAACCGCACGATCTCGTGCAGCGCGGCGCCGATGCCCTGCGCGATGCCGCCCTCGACCTGACCCCGGCATTGCTCGGGGTTGACGACGACGCCGGCGTCGGCGGCGTGGATGGATCGCAGGATCCGCAGTTCCCCCGTTGCCTCGTCGATCGCGATGCGGAACCCCTGCACGTTGAAGGCGACCGAGCGCGGCGTGCCGCCCCAGTACCCCTTCTCCTCGAGGGTCTCGCCCCGGCGCTCCGCGTCGGCGGCCACGTCGGCCAGGCCGACCGACTGCTCGCCGCGGATCACGCGGGCGCCGGTCAGCACGCATTCGGCGAGGGGCGCGTCCAGCAGCTCGGCCGCGCGGGCGCGGATGCGCTCGGCCAGCGCGGTCGCGGCGGCGTGCGTGGCCCGCCCCGCGACGACGGTTCCCGTCGAGCCGAACGCACCGGTGTCGTGCGGCACCAGATCCGAGTCGGACTGGCGCAGCCGCACGGCACGGGTCGTGGTCTGCAGCACGGTCGCGGCGATCTGCTGGTGCACCGTGGAGGTGCCGTTGCCGAACTCCGCGGTGCCGACGTCGAGGCCGAACGTCCCGTCCGCGTCGAGCCGGATCACGGTGTGCGAATGGTGCCCGCGCGGGGGGACCGTGGCGATCATCGCGACCGCGGATCCCTCCCCGAGCCGCCATCCGGTCCCTGAGTCCGTCGAAGGGCCGGGGAGCGATGCGGCGTCCTCCTCGCGTGAGCGCTCCAGGCCGTCGCGCACGATCCGCACGCACTCGTCGAGGCCGTAGCTCCCGATGATAAGGTCGGGCTCCTCGTGCGCGGCGATCATGGCGTCGTCCTGCCCGATGAGGTTCGCGGTGCGGAATGCGAGCGGATCCATCCCCAGCCGGCGCGCGACCTCGTCGACGGTCGATTCGATCGCGAAGATCATCTGGCTGAGTCCGTAGCCGCGGAAGGCGCCGGAGGGCACGGTGTTCGTGTAGACGACGTCGGCGTCGATCTTCTTCGCCGCCGCGCGGTAGACGGCGATCGACTCGCCCACGCCGTGGAACATCACGCCGGGTCCGTGGTTGCCGTAGGCGCCGGTGTTGGAGCGCACATCGACCCCGATTCCGGTGATCCGCCCGTCCGCGGTCGCGCCCATGCGCACCCTGATCCGGAACGGATGCCGCACGCTCGTCGCGGTCAGCACCTCCTTGCGGGAGAACTCGACGCGCGCAGGGCGACCGGTCGCCATCGTCGCGAGCAGGGCCAGATCCTCGGTGAACACCTCCTGCTTGCCGCCGAAGCCACCGCCGACGCGGGCGGAGTAGACGCGCAGCCGCTCCTTGTCGATGCCGAAGATCCGGGCGAGTGTGCGCCGGGCGAGGAACGGCACCTGGGTGCTGCTGCGCACGACGAAGCGGCCGTCCGGATCCTGCCAGGCGATGGATCCGTGGGTCTCGAGAGCCGTGTGCGAGACGCGGTGGGTGTGGAAGGTGCGCTCCTCGACGACGTCGCTCGCGGCGAGCTCGGCCGCGAGGTCGCCGACCTCGGAGCTCATCTCCATCACGACGTTGGCCTCGGCACGGGCGACGCCCTCGGGGTCGGGCACGGATCCGCCCTGCGCCCGCGCCCGCTGTCCGGCGGGGGAGGCCGCCCCGTGCAGTGCGACCGTTCCTGCGGCGTCGGCGAGCTCCGGATCCGTGTTCGCCGGCAGGATCTCGTACTCCACGTCGACGAGGCGGGCGGCGCGGTCCGCCGCGCGCTGCGACTCCGCGACGACCAGCGCCACGCGCTGCCCGACGAAGCGCACGTACTCGTCGAACACGCGGGTGTCGTAGGGGTCGTCGGCCTCGATCTCGTGCTGCGCCGTGGAGAAGACGGTCGTCGGCGCGTCCTCCCGGCTGAGCACGCGCACCACGCCGTGGGCGGCCAGGGCCCGGGTCGCGTCGACCAGGACCACCCGTGCGTGCGGGTGCGGACTGCGCACGACCGCGGCGTACAGCAGCGGAGCGGGGAGCTCTGCCGGGTCGATGTCCATCGTGTAGCGGACGGTGCCGGTCACGACCCCGGTCGCGGCGGGGGCGCCCGTCGCGCGGCCGACGCCCCCGGCGCGGTCGTCGATGTTCACGGTGCCCCGCACCGCGTCCTCGATCGCGCGGTAGCCGGTGCACCGGCAGATGTTGCCCTTGAGCGTGCGGTCGAGGTCCTCTTCCGCACCCTTCGGCATCGAGGCGACCGTGCACACCATGCCGGCAGTGCAGAACCCGCACTGGAAGCCGGCCGCGCGGCGGAACCGCTCCTGCACCGGGTGCGGATCCTCGGGGGTGCCGAGGCCCTGGACCGTGACGATGTCCCGGCCGGCGGCGCGGTGGGCGGGGTACACGCAGCTGTGCACGGGCGCGCCGTCGACGATCACGGTGCACGCGCCGCAGTCGCCGCCGTCGCACCCCTTCTTCACGCCGTACGAGCCCTGATCGCGCAGCCATGTGCGCAGGCACTGTCCGGGCTCGGGTTCGACGGCGACCGTGCGTCCGTCGAGGGTCGCGTGCGGGCCGCAGGCGTGGGGCGCTGGCGAGAAACCACTTTCTGCAGGAGACACCACGGCAGACGTGGTGTCTCGTGTCGGATCCGGTGCCTCGCGCTCCGTGCGGGCCGTCGGGATACTGCTCACCGCGTGCTCCTCTCGATGCGCAGGTCGCCGGTGACCCGCCCGATCGCGTCGTCGATGCCGGAGGCGGACTCCGGCAGCAGTTCGGCGAGGATCTCCTCGCCGAGGCGATGTGTCATCAGCCGCCGCCAGGCCGGTTCGCCGTGGATGTCGTCATACCAGCCGCGCGTGCCGTCGACCGCGGCGTCGATCGCCTCGCGCCAAGCGGCGCCGTCGGCGCGGACCGTGAATGCGGGGGCGGCGGCGATCGTGTCGACCGCCGGTCCGGCGGTCCGGCTCCCGGCGACGGCACCCGGATCCGCGCTCACGTCGAGCACGATCGGGTGGAACGTCGACGCCGTGACGGTGAGCCGCAGTGACGACGCCGAGGTGCGCCGTCCGATCAGCAGGGCGGCGGAGCGCCCGCGCTCGGTGAGCGAGATCCGGCGGAACGCGGGCGTCTGCGCGAGAGCGTCGCCCGGCACGAGGAAGCTGCGGATCAGCTCGCCATCGGCGAGCCGGGTGCGGGCAGGGCCGACGATGAGGTCGGCCACGGGGGTGCGCCGTGCGGAGCCGTCAGGGCGCAGGATCAGCGCGGTCGCGTCCCAGCCGCTCAACAGCGAGATCATCGGCCCGGCGGGGAGCCCCGTCGCGACGTTGCCGCCCACGGTCGAGACGTTCCAGATCTTCCAGGAAGCGACGAAGGAGTCGCACGCCGGCGGGATCAGGTCCAGCCCGGGCAGCATCGCCCGGGGCACGCCTCCGGGCAACGGGTCGTCGGCGAGCGCGCGCAGCTCCGCGATCCGGCACGTCGCCGCGATCTCCAGCGAAGGCACCCCCTCCACCTCTCGCGTCGTCCCCGTCAGCGGACCCCCTGGGGTGCGCTCACGGGGACGACTCGAAGGTGGGTGGTGCCAGATGAGCGGGGGCCAGCCGGCGTCGGTGATGTCGAGGAGCCGGGTGGGGGCGCCGCGGGTGATGTCGGTGCCGTAGGAGAAGAGGACGGTGCCGCCGGCGAGCCAGGAATCCCCCGGTCGCCACTCCTGCGGATCCGCGCACATCAGCACCGCGTCGACGCTCGTCACATCCATGCCAGAGCCTCCTTCGTCGCGGCCATCCGTCGCGGTGTCGCCGCGCAGCTGCGGCCGGTCGGTGCGGCCGCGGGGTCGAGGTCCGCTGCCGGCGCGATCGCGGCCGCCGCTGCCGGCGCCGGGGTCGCGGCCCCGGGCTCCGCACTCCGCCGCGCATCGTCGTGCACGTCGCCGGCGGTGTCGCGCAGTCGTGCGGGCGATGCGGGGCGTCGGGCCGCCGCAGGAGCGTTGCCGGATCCGGCCCGTGCGGCCGACTCCACGAGGATCAGCTCCGCGAGGATCGACACCGCGACCTCGGCCGGGGTGCGCGCGCCCAGATCCAGGCCGATCGGCGAGTGCAGCCGGCCGAGGTGGGCGGCGGTGAGCCCTCCGGCGCGCAGCTCCTGCACGCGCTTGTCGTGCGTGACGCGGGATCCCATCGCACCGACGTAGGCGACCTCGCGGCGCAGCGCCGCATCGAGCACCGGCAGGTCGAAGCGCGGGTCGTGCGTGAGTATCACGATCGCGGTCCGGCCGTCGATGCGGCCCGCGGCGAGCTCCTGGGCGAAGTGCTCGGCCGGGTGCATCAGCACGACCTCGTGCGCGCCGGGGTGGCGGGCACGGGTGGCGAACACAGGCCGCGCGTCGCACACCGTGACGTGCCGGCCCAGCGCGGCCGCGGCCTGCGCGAGCGCCGCGGAGAAGTCGTTCGCGCCGTAGATGAGGAGCCGCGCGGGAGTCGCCGTCGACTCGATCAGCAGGCGCCGCACGACCGGGCAGTCCGGCGTCGCGCGATCGGTCAGGTCGACCACGTGCGCGCCGCCGGCGCGCAGCGCCGCGCGGATCCGGTCGCCCGCGTGCCCCGCGGCGCATGCGAGCTCGTCGGGCAGCTCGTCCCCGTCGAAGGCCGCGCAGAGCGCATCGGCAGGGAGCGCGATACCGAGGCCCTCCGCCGTGAGGAGGGAGCCGGCGGACGTGTCGTGCAGCGGAAGGTCGCGCACGAGGTGCGCGTGGGCGGCCGGCGCGGCGCCGCCGAGGGTGCGCAGCGGCTGTACCAGCACGCGCACATCGCCGCCGCACATCAGGCCGATCGAGAGGCCGTCGTCGTCGGCGTAGCCGAAGGAGTGCAGCTCGGTCGCGCCGGACTCGAGGCATGCGAGCGCGGCGTCGACGACGGCTCCTTCGACGCAGCCGCCCGAGACGGATCCGATCGTGCGGCCGTCGTCGCGCACCGCCATCGACGTGCCGGCGGGGCGGGGGACGGATCCGGACACTTCGACGATCGTCGCGATCGCCCACCGATCCGGGTCGGCGAGGCACTCGGCGTACTCGTGGATGCGATCCAGCATGGGGCACCTTCCTCATCCAGGTGCCGGCCATCGGCGCCTGATCAAGGGCGGTGCATCGGGACCATGAAGGAGGAAGCCTGGTGAGGAGGGAACCCCGGGTCACAATCCACGGCGTCACCGCCTGGGATGCCCGGTAGATGGTTCTGCTGTCGCAACCCGCCTAGGCCTGCGACGATTCTACGGCGGTTCCGGCGCACGCACAAGGGATTAGTCCGTCAGGCGGATCTTGGTTTCCGCTGTGCGAAGATCTAGGACGTGAGCTCGCCGGAACCGGGGTCGCCAGATCGCCGGGCCCCGTCACCAGCTCCGCAGCACGGACGCCTTCGGGCCGGCGACCAGGGCACGGGCGGGCACGTCGTCGGCCACGATCGCGCCCGCCGCGATGACGGCGTCCCGGCCGATCGTGACACCGGGCAGGATCGTCGCGCCCGCGCCGATCCAGACGTTGTCCTCGACGAGGATCGGCGCGCCGGAGAGGTACTGCCGGCGCTCCTCGGGGTCGACGGGGTGGCCGACGGTGATGAACGTCGCCTTCGGCCCGACCATCACGCCATCGCCCAGCCGGATGCCGGCGAAGTCGAGGAACGTGCAGCCCTGGTTGATGAAGACGCGCTCGCCGAGCTCGAGCCGCAGCCCGTGGTCCGTGTAGAACGGCGGGTAGACGGTGAGGCGCGGGGGAAGGGGGCGACCCAGGATCTCCTCGAGGAGGGCCGCGCGCCCGGCCTCATCGTCGAAGGGCAGCAGGTTGAGCCGCGACGTCAGCGCGCTCACCGCGAGTACGCGCTCGCTCATCGCCCGGAACTCCGCGCCCAGCACGCGCTCGCCGGCGGCCAGGAGCTGCGGGTCATGGATCGGCAGGAAGCGGTCGCGCGTCATCCGACCAGTATGCGAAGGGCCGCCGACGTGCGGACGGCGGCGCGCGGTCAGGACCGCCGGCCGCTGATGCTCGTCGCGCAGCCGAAGAAGTGCCGTCGCACCTCGACCTGCAGGGCGGGATGCGACCGGAAGGCCTCGACGGCGCGGGATCCGTCACCGAATCCCGTGAGATAGCGGTGCAGCATCCGGTACTCGGTCGGATCGGTGCGCAGCAGGATCCCTGCGAGCGGGACGATCCAGCGCAGATACGCGAGGTAGGCGATCCGCAGCGCTCGGCAGGTCGGCTCCGTGACATCGATGAAGGCGAAGGATCCGCCGGGGCGCAGCACGCGCGCGACCTCGGACGCGAGGCGCTCCAGCTGCGGCGCGTCGAACGTCTTCAGACCGTAGGCGCTGACGACGACGTCGAAGGACTCGTGCGCGGCCGTTCCGTTCAGCGCATCCTCCTGGCGCAGCCGCACCCGTCCGCCGAAGCGGGCGCGGCTGCGGGTCTCGGCGTGCGCCATCATCTGCGCGGAGAAGTCGACCGCCGTGATCTCGGCCTGGGGGAGGCGTCGTTCGATCTCCGTCCAGGTCTCGCCCCGCCCGCTCATCAGGTCGAGCACGCGGCGGGGGGATCCGGTCGCGCCGACCAGGCGGAGCAGTTGCCGCCGCCACAGCGTCGCGAAGCCCAGTGAGAGGGCGATGTTCATCCGGTCGTACGAGGTCGCCATGCGGTCGAACAGCTGCCGCACGCCGTCGGCGTCGTAGGGCGGGGCCACGGCCTCGGGGGATGCGAGCGCGACGGCGGGTCGGTGCGAGAGCTCGGTCATGGGATGACGATAGCGGATGAACTGAACATGTTCAATAAAACTTGGCGCGAGAGAACAGCTCCTCAGCGGAGCGGCTGCCCGGCCGGACCGTCTCCCGGCGGGACCGCTTCCCGGCGGGAGCGTCTACTCGGCCGGAGCGGCTTCGTCGATGAGCTGCAGGATCCGGGCTGCGACGCTCACCGCGATCACGGCGGGCTGCTTGCCGGCGACCTCGGGGATCCCGATCGGGGTCGTGACGCGGGCGAGGTCGTCGTCGGTCTGGCCCAGTTCGTGCAGCTTCTTGCGGAAACGCGCCCACTTCGAGGCGGATCCGATCAGGCCGATGGATCCGAGGTCCGCCGTGCGCAGCGCCTGGTCGACGATCGCGAGGTCCTCGACGTGGTCGTGCGTCATGACCAGCACATGAGCGCCGGGGGTCAGGTCCATGAGCGCCGCCTCGGGGACGGGCGCATGCACGATGCGCACGCGTGCCACGGCGTCGCCGAGCGGGCCGCGCTGTCCGGGGATCCCGATCCGGTCCTCGGCGAGCATCTCCTCCCGCGAGTCGACGAGCACGAGGTCGAGCTCGTGCCGGGCGAGGATGCGCGCGAGCTCGAGGCCCACGTGGCCGAGCCCGAACACGGCGACGGCCGGGGTGACCCTGATCGGCTCGAGCAGCATGGTGACCTCTCCTCCGCAGCACTGCACGCCGTACTCGGTGACGGCCTTGTCGCTCAGCGTGAGCGTGAGCAGCTCGGGTTCGGCGGACCCGTCGGCGAGCATCCGACGCGCCTGCTCGATCGCGGTCTGCTCGAGGTTGCCTCCGCCGACCGTGCCGTGCACCGAGGCGGGGGCGACCACCATCTTCGCGCCGCCGTTGCGCGGGGCGTGTCCGCGGACGGTCGCCAGGGTCACGATCACGGCGGGGATCCGTCGCGACCGCAGATCCTGCAGCGCGTCCAGCCAGTCCACGATGCTCCTCTTCTCCTCTACCTTCGAGTCGTCCCCGTCAGCGGACCCCATAGCGTGCGCTGACAGGGACGACTCGGAAGTGGGGTGGTCAGTCGCCGGCGGCGGAGACGAGCGGGCGGTCGTCGGCAGGGGCGCCGGTGTCCGTCGAGGCGGTGCCGGACGAGGCGGATCCGGACGAGCCGTCGGTGGGGGCGTCGGGAACTCCTCCGGCCGCCTCCTGAGCGGCGCGGACGGCCCAGAACACGGCCTCCGGCGTCGCGGGGGAGCCCAGGTCGACCGAGTGCCCGGCCGGACCGAAGGCAGCCACGGCGTCGCGGAGCGCCTCGCGGGCGCTGAAGGCGAGCATGAACGGCGGCTCGCCCACGGCCTTGGATCCGTAGACCGCTCCTTCTTCGCGCGCGTTCTCGAACAGGCGCACGTGGAACTCCTCCGGCATCTCGGAGAAGCTCGGCAGCTTGTACGTGGACGCCGACTGGGTCTGCAGCCGACCGCGGTGCGGACCGTCGCTGGTGTCCCACCGCAGCTCCTCGAGGGTCAGCCAGCCCACACCCTGGACGTACGCGCCCTCGATCTGACCGATGTCGAGCATCGGGGAGAGCGAGTCGCCCACGTCGTGCACGATGTCGACGCGGCGCACGCGATAGGCGCCGGTGAACTCGTCCACCTCGACCTCGGTCGCCGCGGCGCCGTACGCGAAGTACTTGAACGGGGAGCCCTGCATGATCTCCGGGTTCCAGTGCAGGCCCTCGGTGCGGTAGTAGCCGGCGGCGAACAGCTGCACGCGCTGGAAGTAGGCCGCCTTGACGACCTCACCCCAGGACACGCGCTTCACCGGCGCGCCGAGCGCCGTCACGAAGCCGCCGCCGAAGCGGACGTCGCGCTCGTCGACGCCGAGCATGCGCCCGGCGACCTTCGCGAGCCGTTCGCGGATCTGCTCGCACGCGTTCTTGACCGCGCCACCATTGAGGTCTGCACCGGACGAGGCCGCCGTGGCCGAGGTGTTCGGCACCTTGTCGGTGCGGGTCGGCGCGAGGCGCACCTGATGCAGTTCGACGCCGAGCGCCGTCGCGGCGACCTGCAGCATCTTCGTGTGCAGGCCCTGGCCCATCTCGGTGCCGCCGTGGTTGACCAGGATCGAGCCGTCCTTGTAGACGTGCACGAGGGCGCCGGCCTGGTTGAACGCGGCGAAGTTGAACGAGATGCCGAACTTGATCGGCGTCATCGACAGGGCGCGCTTCGCGTGCGGGCTGGAGGCGTTGAACGCACGGATCTCCTCGCGGCGCGCGTCCACCTCGGCCTCGTCCGAGAGCTGGTCCCAGATCGTCTCGAGCCGGTCGGCGTCCTTCACGAGCTGCCCGTACGGCGTGCTCTGGCCGGGCTTGTAGAAGTTGCGACGGCGCAGCTCGAGCGGATCGATCCCGAGCTGCGGGGCGATCCGGCCCAGGATGTCCTCGATGAGGAAGACGCCCTGCGGGCCGCCGAACCCGCGGTAGGCGGTGTTCGAGGTCTTGTTGGTCTTCACGATCTGCCCGTAGGCGTGCACGTTGGGGATCCAGTAGGAGTTGTCCAGGTGGCAGAGCGCACGGCCCAGCACCGGCTCGGAGAGGTCGATCGACCAGCCGCCGTCGCAGGTGAGGGTCGTGTCGAGCGCCTGCAGCAGGCCGTTCTCGTCGAACCCGACCTTCCACGCGATGTGGAACGGGTGCCGCTTGCCGGTCATCGTGATGTCCTGCGTGCGGTTCAGGCGCAGCCGCACAGGGCGTCCGGTGAGCTTGGCGCCGAGGGCCGCGATCGCCGCGAAGCCGTGCGGCTGCATCTCCTTGCCGCCGAACCCGCCGCCCATGCGCAGGCACTGCACGGTGATCTCGTTCGCCGGGATCCCGAGCACGTGCGAGACCAGATCCTGGGTCTCGGTGGGGTGCTGCGTGGAGCACTGGATGAAGTACTGCCCCTCGGAGTCGCGGATCGCGAACGATGCGTGCGTCTCCAGGTAGAAGTGCTCCTGGCCGCCGAACTCCGTCACGCCCTCGAAGACGTGCGCCGAGGCCGCGAGACCCGCCGCGGCGTCGCCGCGCTGCACCGTGCGCGGGGTGCCCTGGAAGGACTGCGCGTCGAGCGCGTCCTGCACCGTGATGAGCGACGGCAGCGGCTCGTACTCCACCGTGACGCGCTCCGCGCCGAGGCGTGCGGCCTCCTGCGTCTCGCCGAGCACCCAGACCAGGGCGTGCCCGTAGAACATCGCCTCGCTCGGGAACAGCGGCTCGTCGTTGCGGATGCCCGCATCGTTCAGGCCGGGGACGTCTTCGGCGGTGAGCACCCGCACGACGCCGGGCACCTCGTAGGCACCGGAGACGTCGATCGTGACCTTCGCGTGCGCATTCGTGGACTGCACCGGCCAGGCGGTGAGCACGCCGGCGGTCTGCTCCGCGATGTCGTCGGTGTACATCGCCGCACCCGTGACGTGCAGGGCGGCGCTCTCGTGCGCGGCCCGCTGGCCGACGACGGGGTTCTCCGGGCGGTCGGCGAGAGTGCTCATGCCGACACCTCCTTCGACTCGATGACGGTCGCGCTGTAGAGCTTGAGCAGCGCGGTGTTGAGCATGAGCGAGCGGTACTCGCTGCTGGCGCGGTGGTCGGACATCGGGGTGCCCTCGCCGCGGAGGATCTCTGCGGCCGCCTTCACGGTGGCGATGTTCCAGGGCTTGCCGATCAGCGCGTCCTCGGTGGCACGCGCGCGCAGCGGGGTGGCGGCGACACCGCCCAGGCCGATGGTCGCGCCGGTGACGATGCCGCCGTCGATGTCGAGCGCGAACGCGACGGCGACGCTGGAGATGTCGTCGAAGCGGCGCTTGGCGATCTTGTGGAAGGCGGTCGTGGTGGCGAGCGGCAGCGGGATCCGGATGGCTTTGATGAGCTCATCGGCGTGCTTGACGGTCTGCCGGTAGCCGGTGAAGTAGTCGGCCAGGTCGACCTCGCGCAGCACGACGCCCGATCCGCCCTCGGCCAGCGAGGCGAGCACGACGCTCGCACGCAGGGCGAGCAGTGCCGGCGGGGTGTCGCCGATCGGGGATCCGGTGCCGAGGTTGCCGCCGAACGTGCCGCGGTTGCGGATGAGGCGCGAGGCGAACTGCGGGAAGAGCTGCGCGAGCAGCGGGATCCGTCCGTCCAGGCGCTTCTCCACCTCGGAGAGCGGGAGGGCTGCGCCGATCTCGACCACATCGTCCTCGATCGTCAGCGTGCGCAGCTCGGGGAGCTGCTCGATCGCGACGACGAGCGGCGCGCGGCGGCCGCGGATGTTCACCTCGACGCCCCAGTCGGTGGATCCGGCGACGAGAAGCGCATCCTTCTCGTCCTGCAGGATCCGCAGGGCATCGATGAGCGTCGCGGGGCGGACGAAGCGCGCTCCGTCGACCTCGGCGTCGGTCGCGACCGGCTCCGGGGCGGGCTGCGCGAGTCGCTGCTGCAGCGGGTCGTCGGCCTCGGGCGAGCCGAGCGTGTAGGCGGCATCGCGGATCGGACGGTATCCGGTGCAGCGGCACAGGTTGCCGCTCAGCGCGTGAAGGTCGAAGCCGTTCGGGCCGTGCTCCGGGTCGTGGACCGGGCACGCCTCATCGGCCGCGGCGGACGCGTCGGCCGCCGTGCTCGTCGCAGCGGGGTCGATCGGCGTGCGGTCGGCGCGGTAGTACTCGCCGGCCATGCTGCAGGCGAAGCCGGGGGTGCAGTAGCCGCACTGCGATCCGCCGGCTTCGGCGAGCTTCTCCTGCACGGGGTGCAGGTCGTCGACCGATCCGAGCCCCTCGGCCGTGACGACCTCCTGGCCGTCGAGCGCGTACACCGGCACGAGGCAGGCGTTCACCGGCGTCCACGTGGTGCCGCCGTCCGTCGTCGGCGTGGCGAGCAGCATGGCGCAGGCGCCGCACTCGCCCTCCGCACAGCCCTCCTTGCTGCCGGAGAGGCCGCTGTCGCGGAGCCAGTCCAGGGCGGTGGCGTGCGCGGGTGTTCCCACGAGCGGGCGCTGTTGTCCGTTGACGGTGACGGCGATGTCAGGCATGGGTCTCCTCGGATCCGGCGACACGTTCGATCGCTTGTCCTAAGGCGATCGTGCCGCGTGGGCAGGGTCAGGACAAGGGGTGTGCGGGGAAGACGGAGCGGTGCGGCTGCGCGGCGCTGAGGTCTCGTGCGCCCGGATCGGCGCAGGCGCGGACGGGGGTCACGTCCTGTCGGGCATCGCGGGGGGCGCGACGATTCGCACGGTTCGGCATCATCGCCTCTCCTCGCCTTCAGCGATCCAGAAGTTTCCGAGATTCGGAATAGTGGTTCTGGAGCATGGAAATCGTAAGACGCCAGATCGGTGCAGGTCAAGCGCCGAGGGTCATTGCGCTCGAAAGTCCCGCAGATGAGCGCCGTTCACGCCTTCGCGGCCGCATCCGCGGAGCACGAGGTCCTGGCGTCGTCCATGGCGGCGCGCAGGGCGAATGTGCTCACCGCTCCCGAGGACGGATCCGACCGCGTCGGGCTCAGCGGGCGTTCGTCGCGGCCGAGATCTCGGCGACGACGTCGCGCAGCACCGGGATCGCCTGCTCGGCGAAGTCCTCGCCGACGCGCGACATCGGCCCGGAGACCGAGACGGCCGTGAGGACGGGCATGTTCGGCACTGCCATCGCGAAGCAGCGCACGCCCACCTCGTGCTCGCCGTCGTCGACCGCGTATCCGCGCTCCCGGCTGACGGCGAGATCGGCGAGCAGCTCATCGATGGTGCCGAGCGATCGATCGGTGGAGTGCGGCATCCCGGCGCGGGCGATGATGTCGCGCACCTGGTCGTCGGCGAGCTGCGCGAGGATCGCCTTGCCGACGCTCGTGGAGTGCAGATGAGCGCGGCCGCCCACCTCGGTGAACATGCGCATGGCGTGCGGCGACGGCGCCTGCGAGACGTAGACGACGTTGTCGCCGTCGATCGTGGCGAGGTTCGCCGTCTCGCCGAGTCGGTCCACGAGGGACTTCAGCTGGGGCATCGCCATCTGGCCGAACTGGCGGTTCGCGACCTCGCCCAGGCGCACGAGCTTCGGGCCGAGCGCATAGCGGCGGTTGGCCAGCTGACGCGCGTAGCCCTGCGAGACCAGGGTGCGCAGCAGGCGGTGGATCGTGGGCAGCGGCAGCTCCGCGGCGGCCGCGAGCTGGCTGATGGTGGCGTCGCCGCCGGCGTCCGCGATGAGCTCGAGCAGGTCGAAGACGCGGGAGACGGACTTGACGCCCGTAGAGCCCTCAGCGGCCATGCGGATCCTCTCGGCTGTGATCCGGGCGCGAGTTATCCGCATGCCGGAAGGATGATTCCCGAGCAGAGTATCCCACGGAGGGCCGCAGGTGGCCGACGCCGCCCTCCGTGCGGCGTCTTCCCATCTCCGAGTCGTCCCTGTCAGCGGACGCTATGGAGTCCGCTGACAGGGACGACTCTGGTTGAGATTGTTTGCATCGTTGACCTGGGGAATTCTGGGTCGGAATGTCGGTGGTCCGGTGTTGACTTGATTCATGACGAACTCAGCCGGCACGGTGGTGGATCCCGGGGTGGACCCG
>NZ_PCOW01000022.1:0-62419 GCF_002979495.1 Microbacterium sp. MYb64
GGTGGGGGGACCACGGGGCGGGGTGGGTTGAGAGGATGGGGGCATGGATGACCTGATCACCGGCGTCGAGCTCCGCAGTCTCCTCGAAGAGGGGGCGGATCTGCGCGTCCTCGACGTGCGCTACCGTCTCGGGTTCACCGACGGGCATGAGAACTACCTCGGCGGGCACCTTCCCGGGGCCGTGTTCGCCGACCTGGAGGCCGAGCTCGCGGGCCACGGGGCGCCCTCGGACGGGCGCCACCCGCTTCCCTCCGACGAGAGCCTCGAGCAGGCCGCCCGGCGATGGGGGATCCGTCAGGGCCAGAGCGTCGTGGTGTACGACGACTCGCGTTCACTGCCGGCATCGCGCGCCTGGTGGGCGCTGCGGCGTGCCGGCATCGCCGATGTGCGGGTCCTCGACGGCGGGCTCGGCGCCTGGCGCGAGGCCGGGGGAGCCGTCGAACAGGGCGAGGTCGTGCCGCCGCTCGGTGACGTCGTGCTGGGTCGCCCTGGAACCGCCGACGTGCTCGGCACCGATGAGGTGGCCGGGTGGACCGGAGTGCTGCTGGACGCGCGGGCGCCGGAGCGGTTCCGCGGCGAGACCGAGCCGATCGACCCGGTCGCAGGTCACATCCCCGGCGCGCGCAACCTGCCCATCGTCGATCTCCTCACCGCCGACGGTCGCTTCCGCAGCCCCTCCGAGATCGTGGCAGCCTTCGAGGCCGTCGGCGCCGGCGAGGAGGTGCCGATCGCGGGGTACTGCGGATCAGGGGTGACCGCGGCGCAGCTCGCGCTCGCCGGGTCGCTCATCGGCCGTGAGGTGACCGTGTACCCGGGATCCTGGAGCGCGTGGTCGAACACCCCCGGCCGCCCGATCGAGGTCGGGCCCGTGCCTGCGGCGGAGGATCCGCTCGAGGAATGAACCCGGCGGCCGTTGTGTCGCCTCAGCGCGAGCGGCCGCGCGGCAAGGTCTCCATCCGCAGATGCAGGAGGGGTGCCGCCGGTCCCCTCGGCGGCACCCCTCCTCGGATCGCTGCGCGCCATCGCTTCCGCGCACATCCCCAGTCCACGGCATCCCCTGGCCGCCGCCCCCGCGATGGCCGCACCGTGTCGATCCGAAGAGGAAGAGCATCGGGCGCCGACCGTGATACATCGAGGTCAGAATCCGTTGCCGTGCGTCTGGAAGGGCGAGAGCACCCCGGTCTGCTCGGTCGCCCGCGCCAGCGCGTGGGCCGGGGCGAGGCCCGCCGCGAGTCCGGCGTGAACGGCGCCGAGGAGCTCGCAGGCATCATCGTCGGCGACGATCACCGGGGTCGCGATGACGGCGTGGGTCCCGGCGTGCAGCCAGATCCGGGTCATGCCGATCGCCTCCCACCCCCAGCGCACCGACGATCGCCCGACCTCGCAGGCCGACAGCAGCACGGTCTCGGGCACTCGCGTCATCCGGTCGATGTCGTAGCCGAACAGGGTCCCGTCACCGAGTTCCAGACCAGAGAACATGGGGTTCCCGTCGGCATGACGCCCATGCGCCGCGATATGAAGCACGCTCACCCGGGCGGACAGCTCCATCGCCGCGCCCACCGTCGCCTCCTGAGGGCTGAGCACTCGAGTCCCCGTCCAGGCCGCCGCGGCGCGGGCGACCTCCTCGGCTCCGCGGGCGACGCGCGGGCCGACCGCGAAGCCGGCGCCCCGGAAGGGAACCTCGCCACGAGCACGCAGCCATTGCGTTGCCGAGTCGGTCAGAGTGAAGACCCGGCCCCGCATCCCCGGCAGCATGCCCCAGGGAACCCCGTTCAGGATCGCCGCTGCCGCGAGCGCGAGGCGACGGTCCCCGATGATCGGGAGGACCGGCGCGAGGAGCGTCTCCGAGAGCACGGCGAGCCGCTCGTCCAGCGCGCGCCGCACGATCCCGCCCATCGACCCGCCGCGGACGGTCGCGGCGACGTCGAGGTCGGCACGCAGTCCCGCCATCGCCTGTCTCGTCTGCGGCCAGCGAGGGATCTCCACCACGCGCGCGTCGTCCGCCGTCACCGCGACCGCGACCAGGCCGTCACGCTGGTAGGCGTACGCGACGAAAGCGGTGTCGTTGTCGAGCGCGGTGCGGAGCTCGTCGAGCGACACTCGTTCGCGGCCGCCGGCGCGGCCGATCGAAGACCATTCGCGCTGTCGCACGCGCTCACTCAACTCGGCAGCGCGCGGGTGTGCGAGCCAGTCGCCGGACACGGTCTCGGAGCGGAGCATTCTCAGCTCGGCGAGGTCCGCAGCCCATTCGGGGTCGGGCGGGGGGCGTAGCGGCACGGTCTGCTGACTCAGCTGCCGCGCCCGCTCCGACCACTCGAACACGACGGCCGGCCGGCGCGAGCGCACCGCCGCGCCGAGCCCGGCATAGAGCAGCCCCGCACCGTGCATGACGAGAGCGGTGGTGAGATCGAGGCTGCCGAACGAGGCCTGCCAGGTGGCGAGCTCGTCCAGTCCGGCGGCCGCGATCCGGCGCGCGGCCCCGTCGTCGCCCACCGCGGCGGCGCGGGCCGCCCGCACCTCCTGCCCCAGCAGGCGCACTTGCAGCGGGGCGCCAGGAGGGACACGGATCCGTGCTCGAGAACCGGAGATCTCGACGTCAGCTTGAGCGTGGTGGCGCTGCCGAGTCAGCCGCAGCGACGCCGCCTCTGTCCGGAGCCGGTGGCGGTGAAGCGCCGCTTCCACGCGGTCGACCTCCTCCTCGCCGGGCGCCCGCAGCCCGGTGGGTCTCCCATCCGCCTCGACCGTCAGGAGGGCGCGCAGTCGGACCGCCTCTGCCCGGACCGCCCACGACGAGCTCCCCACGGCATGGAACCTCCGGGCCGCCGCCGCGGAGATCGCCGCCGCGCGCTCGGGGTCATGGCTCAGCAGAGAGCGCGCGAGGTGGAACTCGGCCTCCGCGCGTGCCTGCCGCATCCGGTGCGCTCCGAATACCCGTATCACCCGCTCGAGGGTGCGCTCCGCATCACGCGTGAGGCCCGCGTCCCGCAACACCTCGGCGCGGTCTCGGTCGCAGATCGCCGCGTTCACGGCGGACGCCGCGCTCAGCACGGCGTGCGCTTCGCCCATCTTCTCCAGGGCGAGCACCAGTTCGCCGGCGAGCAGCGCCGCATAGCCGCGGTTGTGCACTGCCATCGCGCGGGAGATGTCATCTCCCGTCGCCGCGTAGTCCGGCACCGCGCGGTCGAGGTCGGTGATCGCCGGTCCCAGTCGCCCCGCCTGCATGTGCGCCACGCTGCGATTGAGCAGCATCGGTCCCCGGTGCTCCACCTCGTCCCCGATCCCTGCGATGCCGCGATCCAGCAGCACCATCGCCCGCGCCAGATCGCCGCGCTCGAGAGCGACCAGGCCCAGTTGCCCATAGAGCATGGCTGCGGTCGCCACGGACAGCCCAGGCAGGCGCAGCGCCTCCAGGCAGATGGCCTCGGCGGAAGCCCGGTCTCCCTGGCGGATCGTGATCGCGGCGATCGAGCCGGCGATCCTGGCGCGGAGGTTGGGATCCTCGGTGCGCGACCGCGCGCGGAGCAGCTCGCGCCGCGCCGCGGCGTTGCGTCCGGCGTTCAGCTGCGCGCGGCCGCGCCGGTACAGCTCATCCGCCGTCAGCGTCACTTTCACAGCATGGCCCTTCGACGCGCTCTGCGGGAGGGTCTCCTACGCGTGCGAGGCATCCTCCCGAGCGCAGCGGTCGAGCACCGTCTGCACCGCCTGCGAGATCGCGGACGTCGCCCGTGCGGCCGGCACCCCCGAGTCGAGCTCGTGGGCGATCCGCCCGGCCACGATCGGTGCGGCGAACGACGTGCCGCTCCACACCGCGAATCCTCCCGCGAAGTCGTCCAGATCGAGCGTCTCCCGTCGGCGGTCGTCCGCGTCGTCGCGCATGCCGGCCTGCGTTCCGCCGTCGAACGACACGGGCAGCGTCGAGAGCACGGAGACGCCGGCCACGTAGGTCCGCACCCACGGGCCGATGTTCGAGAACAGCGCCACCGAGCGTGCGGAGGGATTCAGCGCGCCGACGGAGACATGAGGTGCGAGGTCGGTCTCGTCGGCCGGGTCGATTCCGGAATCCGGCCCCCAGGCGAACAGGGCCGCGGGTGACGAGGGCCGATCGGTCGCGTCGTTCCCCGCGGAGCACACCACGACGCATCCGCGGCGCCGCACGCGCTGCAGCAGTGCATACAGCTCGCTCTGCGTCTCCTGCGCACCAGGGGACTCATGGAAGAAACCGAAGGAAAGGCTCATCACGTCCAGGTGCAGTGCACCCTTTTCGAGAAGCTCGACGACGCGCCCGAGCGCGCCGAGTAGATCGTTCTCCATGATCGTGCCGCTGCCGTCCGAGACCCGGATCGGCAGGATCTGCGCCTGGGGACATGCCTGCAGCACGAGCCCGGCGATGAACGTGCCATGCCCTGCTACCGGATCCAGATGTCCGTCGAGCGGGTCGCGCAGGGACGGGTGGGACTCGGCGTCGGTCGCCGGATCGCTCAGTCCCAGCGGTTCGCCGGTGAGGCTCATCGGATCGATGAGCACGGGGTCCGCGGGCGGCGGGGTCCCCGGTACGTTTCCGAACCACGGGTGCGCACCGCAGCCGGTGTCCAGCACGGCGACGATGGGGCGCCGTGTTCCGGTAGGCAGCGGGCTGCGGGCGGGGGCCGCGCCGGTCCATGTGACAGGTTGCCTTCCGCCGAAGCCGGGCAAGCCGTAGCTCGAGAGGCCCGCGGGGTTGCCGGTGAACGGATTCCCTGTGAAGGGGTTGCCGGTGAACGGGTTGCCCGTGAACGGGTTCCCGGTGAACGGATTTCCCGTGAACGGGTGGATCCCGAGCAGGTGGTTCAGTGCGAGACCGGGGATGCCGTCATCGCGCGCGGCGACGAGCAGACGCCAGGCGTCGGGGGCGAGAACCGGACGGCCTTCGCGGGCTGCGCCGGCCGAAACGGTGATCCTCAGACGTGTCGACTCCGCGACTCCAGGATGCCGAGCGGGCCGGGTCCGACCCGCAGACGCATCCGGAGCGGCGCCGCGGTCCGCCGTTCCTCGGGGAGCCGGATCGTGGCCGGCGGCTCTCCACGACTCCGGAGACTCTTCGAGACTTTCCGCGGACACGCTCCAGCCGAGCGCCTCCGCGAGAGAGGCCAGCCGTTCGTCGCCGCGTCGCCCCGCTTCGTCCCGTTCGAAGAGGACGGGGCGCACCAGCAGCACGTCCGGCTCGTAGACGGTGGTGTGCGCCTCGGGCCCGTGCGCGGGCTGCAGCGTCATGTCCAGCACCGCTCCGCGGTATCGGGCTGCCCGCTCCCGCTCCCGCCAGCCCGGTCGTGAACGTCGCCGCGGCCTGTGCGCACCGTCGTCATCCCATCCCTCATCGTCACGTGTCATCTGCGTCTCCCGATCGATCGGCGGTCTCGAGTCACACTTCGAACTGCGGGGTGCGGAACTCGGTCGGATCGCCGTCCGTTCCCCGAAGGATCAGCCGCAGCGCCGAAAGGCCCGTCGGCACCGCGTCGAAGGCGAATCGTCCGGGGCCCGAGATCTCGGCGACCCATTCTCGGTCATGCTGTGTCAGGCGGATCGCGAGCACCGCCCCGTCGACCCATCCGTCGATCCGCCGCAGATCCGATTCGGTGGTCGTCACGTGCAGCACGACGCCGGTGGTCCCGTCGCTGAACTGGAGGGTTGCGGTATCGGCCTCGCCGCGAACGGCGATCGAGCCTTCCTGCTCGATCAGTGTCAGCCATGCATACTCACGCCCGAGGTCTTCCGCCGCGACGGCGGCGACCATCCGATCCGCGAGCCCGGCGGGCACCGGATCCTCGACTTCCCACTCGGCCCGCAGCCTCGCGAAGAGAGCCGCGTCGGCCGCGGTTTCCTCAACAGTCATCGTCGTCCTCCCATCCGTCCTGCTCCAGAAGCGCGCGGAGCTTGCCCAGACAGCGCTGCCGCGTCGGCCCTATCGAGCCGATCGGCATGGCGAGATCCTGCGCGATGCGCGCATAGTCCGGCCGTTCCTCGAACGCCACGATGCGCAGCAGTCGCTGGCACCGTGCGTTCAGTGCCTCGACCGCGGACCACAGTGCACTGGCCTCCGTGCTGCGCTGCGCCTGCCGTTCCGCCGACTCGCCGACAGGCAGGTGCGGTTCGAGATGCTCCGCCTCCGTGGGATCCGCACGGCGCTGCAGCCGGCCCACGCGCCACGCCTCCCGGCGGGCGCACATGGTCAGCCATCCCGAGATCGCCCGTGGCTCGGAGATTGCGGCATGCCTGCGCATGAGGGTCATCCACGTGGTCTGCACCACATCCTCGGAGAGCGCGCGGTCGAGCCCGTAGGCGCGTGCGACATGCCACAGCACCGGCGTCATCAGGCGCACGAGCTCGTCCATCGCGCGGGGCTCGCCGTCGCGCCAGCGCAGGAAGAGCGCCGTCGCACGCTCCCACCGGGGCGGATCCGCCCGTGGCGCGGTCCACTCGACGTCTGCATCGCCGGACGCGATCCGATCGCGCCCGAGAGCGCCGCCGAACGTCTCGTCGCGTTCGTCGGACGGCTGTATACGGTCGCCGGTGGCCGTCATGGCGCCCATTGTCTCCACAACAAGCAGGAGAGCGATAGTGGCTCCCTGATACAACTTCGGTCCGCGGATCCGGTGGGATCCGCGGACCGCGGTCAGAGCGCCTCGATGACCTCGCGGAGCACGTCGGGGTCGTACCAGGCGATCTCGCCGCCGGCGAGTGCGTGATAGCGCTCGTGGCCCTTGCCGAGGATCACCACGGTGTCCTCCGGGCGCGCCATCCGCACGGCCGCCGCCATCGCCTCGCGGCGGTCGGCGATCTCGGTGATCTCGACCGTGCTCGAGCGCGCGCCGGCGATCAGTGAGGCGCGGATCTCGGCGGGGTCGTCGTCGTAGGGATTGTCGTCCGTGATGACCAGCACGTCGGCGAACATCGCGGCGAAGCGGCCCATCATGCGGCGCTTGGCCGCGTCGCGGTGGCCGTTCGCGCCGAGCACGGCGATCAGGCGGCCCTCGGGCGTCGTGGTCCTGATGGCCCGCAGTGCCGCGTTGATGGCCTCGGGCTTGTGCGCGGAGTCGACGATCGCGGCGAACGGCTGCCCGAAGTCGAACCGCTGCAGGCGCCCCTCGACGCTCGGCAGAGCGGCGATGCCGGGGGCGAGGTCGGCGAGGTCGCGCCCGGACTCGGTGAGCGCGGCGACGGCGGCCAGGATGTTGTTCACGTTGAACGCGCCGGTCAGCTGCGTCGTGAACCGCACGCGCTCGCCGTCGGGGGAGCGGACCGTGAACGAGGATCCATGCGCGCGCAGCTCGACGTCCTCCGCGCGCCAGTCGGCGGACTCGGATCCGCTCGCCGACGTCGTGCGCACGGGCACCGTCGCCTGCGCGGCGAGGACGCGGCCCCAGTGCGAGTCGATGTCGACGATGCCGATCTTCGCGTGCTCGGGCGTGAGCAGCAGCGCCTTGGCGGCGAAGTAGTCTGCCTGCGTCGGGTGGTAGTCGCGGTGGTCGTGGCCGAGATTCAGGAAGACGCCCGCGTCGAACGCGAAGCCGTCCACGCGGCCCAGGGTGAGGGCGTGGCTGGACGCCTCGACGGCGACCGTGCCGAGCTTCTGCTCGCGCATGACCGCGAAGAGCGCCTGCAGCTCCGGAGCCTCCGGCGTCGTCAGCACGGGCGGGAAGAAGTCGTCGCCCACGGTCGTGCCGATGGATCCGATCGTGCCGGACTGCTGCATGCCCGCGGCGGCCGCCACGTAGAACGCGGTCGTCGTCTTGCCCTGCGTGCCGGTGATGCCGATCGAGGTCATCGACGCCACCGGGTCGCGGTACAGGAACGCGGAGGCGGGGCCCGCGGCGAGGCGCGGATCCTCGACGACGACCGTCGGCACCTCTGAGGGCACGAGGGATGCGCCCTCGGCGTCGGTGAGCACGGCGGTCGCGCCGGCCTCCACGGCCTCCGCCGCGAAGCGGGCGCCGTGCGAGTTCGCCCCTCGGATGCCGAGGAACAGGTCGCCGGTGCGGACGTGGTCGGTGCCCAGCGCGACGCCGGTGAACGCGACATCGGCCCGCTCGGGCGCGGCGACGTCGAGATGCGTCGCGAGGTCGCCGAGCGTGGCGCGGAAGGTCTCGGCGGGGCGGGAATCCAGGCGCGGGGCGGGGTAGTTCGACACGGAGGGCATGACCGTCCGAGTCTACCGGGGGTTCCTTCGGCCCCTTCCGTCATCTCGGCCGCGCTCTCGTCGCCGGCGACGCGGCGGCCCTTGTCCCGGGAGCGCACGAAATGCCTCGCGCCCGTGCGTCGAAGTTGCCAAGAAGAGGAGTTTCAGGCACCCTGAGATCCGGGCCGCCGCAACCACCCTCACACAGACCCGACCACGACGGTCGGACAAGGAGTCCAAT
The DNA here is from genome assembly GCF_002979495.1 of Microbacterium sp. MYb64. Lineage (NCBI taxonomy): Bacteria > Bacillati > Actinomycetota > Actinomycetes > Micrococcales > Microbacteriaceae > Microbacterium > Microbacterium sp. MYb64. Next base: position 8,394 of record NZ_PCOW01000022.1, read on the forward strand.
GATGAACGCCTCACGCACCACCTCGTCCTTCTCCCGGCGCGGTTTCCTCGGCCTCGCCGGCACCGCGGCGATCCTGCCGGTCCTCGCGGCGTGCGCACCCGGGGGCGGAAGCGGCGGCGGGTCGAGCGCCCCGCTGAAGTTCTGGGACATGCCCTGGGGGCAGCCGGGCTACAACGTCGCCGCCAAGAAGCTCGTCGAGGGCTATGCCCCGAAGAGCGGCCTGCCCAAGGCGAGCTACCAGACGATCCAGTGGAACAACTTCTCCCAGACCTTCTCGTCGGCGATCGCGTCGAAGACGGGGCCGGCGGTGAGTACGGGCGGAGGTTTCCAGGCTTTCCAGTTCTCCGACCAGGGCGCCATCGCGTACGCCGACGACCTCATCGACGCGATGAAGAAGAGCGGTCAGCTCGACGACTTCCTGCCGGGGACGATCGAGTCGATGAAGACGGACAAGGGCTACGTCGCCGTTCCGTGGCAGCTCGACATGCGCGTCATGTGGTACCGGAAGTCGCTGCTGGAGAAGGCGGGCGCCGAGGTGCCCACCGACTGGGACTCCTTCCGGGAGACGAGCAAGGCGCTCGCGAAGATCGGCGTGTTCGGGTTCGGCGTGGGGGCCGGTGCCGGCAACAACTTCGCCAACCACGCGATGGTCGCGATGATGATCGGCAACGGCGGCGGCATGTTCGACGCCGAGGGCAAGCCGGACCTCGTCACCGACCGCAACATCGAGGCGATGGAGTTCATCCGCGAGCTCGTCTCGCTCGGTGCCGTGGATCCAGCCGCGGTCAGCTACACGAGCGACAACCTCACGACGCAGTGGAAGACGAACAAGATCGGCATGGGGTGGAACACCGCGGGCCTGCCGGCATCGATCGGCGACACCGGTGACATCCTGGTGACCAGCCCGCTCGCAGGCCCGCACGGCGACACGGCAACGCTCGCCTTCGGCAACAACATCATGATGTACACGAACACCCCGTCTCAGGAGGCGTCCGAGGCGTTCCTGACCTGGTATCTCAAGAGCATGAAGGCGCTCTGGGATCAGAACGTCATCCCGGCGCTTCCCGTGCTCCGCTCGATCGCCGAGTCGGAGAACTTCAAGAAGAACACCCAGGCAGACAAGATCATCCGCGAGTGGCAGCCCGTCTCGAAGACCTTCGGCGCGACCTCGGCGGCGCTCTTCGGCGCTCTGGCCGCGATCGACGGCGGCCAGGCGATCACGCAGTTCAGCCAGACGATGCTGCAGGGCAAGACCGACGCCAAGGCGGCGCTGCAGACGTTCCAGACCGCGATCGAGGCGGTGGTCAAGTAGGAGCCCGGTCGGGCGGGGAGACGACCATGACCACGACACAGACCGTGGCGCAGCGGCTGCGGCGCGCATCGTCCGGCCTCGGGGCGTCCGGCGCGGGCCGGGATCCGCGGCGCGGCGGAAGCAGGATCGTCCTGCAGACCCGGCGGACCTACTCGGCGCTCATCGCGCCGTCCGTCATCCTGCTGCTGCTGATCAACGCGTATCCCTTCGTGTACGCGGCGTTCCAGTCCGCGCATCAGGGCAGTCTGCTCGATACCGGGCCGTTCGTGGGATTCGACAACTACGCGCAGGTGCTCGGCTCTCCCGCCTTCTGGAGGGCGGCAGGATTCACCCTCGTGTTCACGCTGGTGGGCGTCTTCGGATCCTGGGCGGTGGGGCTCGGATTCGCGTTGCTGCTGCGCACGCGGATCCCGGCGTCCGGCGCCTTCAAGGTGCTCCTGCTGCTGCCCTGGGTCGTGCCGATCGTGGTGTCCTCGACGGCGTGGAACTGGCTCGTCGCCACGCCCCAGAGCCCCGTGCCGACGCTCCTCCGCACCGTCGGGTTCGGAGAGGTCCTGCTCCTCGCCGACCCGATGTGGGCCGCGATCACGGTGTGCGTGTTCAAGGTGTGGATCAGCTTCCCGTTCATGATGCTGATGTCGAGCGCGGCGCTGGCCGCGGTCGACGGCACGGTCTACGAGGCCTCGGGGATGGACGGGGCGAACCGGTGGCAGCAATTCGTGCACATCACCCTGCCGTTGATCGCACGCTCGACGTACATCAGCTGGATCCTGATGACCATCTTCTGCGTCAACGACTTCCCGACCATCTACCTGCTCACCGCGGGCGGGCCCGTCGACGCGACGACCTCGCTCACGGTCCTCGCGTATCGCACCGTGTTCCAGGACTTCCAGGTCGGTCCCGGGGTCGCGATCGCGTTCATCATGACGATCGCGCTGGTGATCGTCTCCGTCGTCCTGTACCGCCAGATCCGGAAGTCGAGCGTCGAATCATGAGCAGTGTCCTGCACACGCACCCGGTCGAGGGTGCGGCTCCGGGGGAGCGCGGCCGGCGGCGCGCGCCTCGACCCGTGTCCGAGGCCGCGCTCCGCGGACGCTGGTGGCGGTTCCTGATCCTCTCGGTGCTGACTCTGCTGATCCTCGTGCCCGTCATCGCGACGTTGTTGCTCTCGCTGACGCCCAGCACGACGAGCACGCAGACCAGCGGGCTGACCATCGACAACTTCTTCGTCGTGCTCACGCAGACGCTGACGCCGACCTGGATGGTGAACAGCCTGATCACCACGCTCGCCACGGTCGTGGTGTCGGTCGCGGTCGCCGCACCCGCGGGGTACGTCCTGTCCCGCGGGCGCAGCAGGCTCGTCTCCGGATACTCGCTGCTGCTGTTCGTGATCCAGTCGCTGCCGGTGATCGTGTCGGTGATCCCGCTCTTCATCCTGTTCGCCGGGCTCGGCCTGGTCGACAACCTCGCGGGGCTGACCATCGTCTACGTCGGCGCCGGTCTCTCGGTCGCGACCTGGATGATGGCCGCGTACTTCGACTCGATCCCGATCAGCCTCGAGGAGGCCGCCTGGATCGACGGCGCCTCGGTGTTCGGCAGCTTCACCCGGGTGGTGCTGCGCAACAGTCTGCCCGGCGTGCTCTCGACCGCGATCTTCTCGTTCCTGCTGGCCTGGAACGACTATCTCGTCGCGATCGTCTTCCTGCGCACCGACACCACGTTCACCCTGCCGATGGGAGTGCAGTCCTTCTTCCAGCAGAACGCCACCGACTGGGGCTCCGTCATGGCGGTCTCCGTGATCATGATGGCGCCGCCGGTGATCGTCTTCGCCGCGCTGAACCGGTACTTCAGCGTCGGCGGCATCGGAGGCGCGCTCGCGGGCCGCTGACGCTCACGCGTTCCGCATGAACTCCTCGGCCGCGCGCACCTGCTCGTCGCTCGGGCGGATCCCCGTGTACAGCACGAACTGCTCGAGCGCCTGCAGGGTCGCCACGGCGGATCCCGTGATCACGGTCTTGCCTGCGGCCCGCCCCGCACGCACGAGAGGCGTCTCGGCGGGGAGGGCCACGACGTCGAAGACCACGGCGGCGGCGTCGATCGCCGAAGGCGGGAACGACAGTGCCTCGGCCTCGGCGCCGCCCGCCATGCCGATCGGGGTCACGTTCACGAGCACATCAGCGCTGCGATCGGCGACGTCTGCGGCCCAGCCGAAGCCGTACAGCCCGGCGAGCGCCCGGCCGGCCTCCTCGTTGCGGGCCACGATCGTGACGTCCGCGAAGCCCGCATCCCGGAACGCGGCCGCGGTCGCCTTGGCCATCCCGCCGGATCCGCGCAGCAGCACGGACGACGCCGGATCCAGCGAATGGCGCGCGATGAGCTGCGCGATCGCCGAGTAGTCGGTGTTGTAGGCGGTGAGCACGCCGTCCTCGTTCACGATCGTGTTGACGGAGTCGATCGCGGTGGCGGACGGATCCATCCGGTCGACGAGTGCGATCACGTCCTCCTTGTACGGCATCGAGATCGCGCAGCCGCGGATCCCGAGGCCCCGCACCCCGGCGATCGCCTGGGCGAGGTCGGTCGGGGCGAAGGCCTTGTAGATCCAGTTCAGTCCAAGGGCCTCATAGAGGTGGTTGTGGAACCGGGTGCCGTTGTTGCTCGGTCGCGCGGAGAGCGAGATGCACAGCGTCATGTCTTTGTTCAGGATCGGCACGGGATCAGATTACCGAGCGCACCTGTTTCGAACTCAGTCGATTCCGGGGGCCGCGAGGGAATCTGAGGCCCGGGGCCCCAATATCGACTGAGTTCGAGACGCGAGAGAGCTCAGACCGTGGCGAACTCCTTCGCCGTGGTGGTCTCCGTGCCCGCGGTCGCGAGGGCAAGAGCCTGTTCGAGGTCGGCGAGGATGTCGGCGGGGTCCTCGATGCCGATCGACAGGCGGACCGTCGTCGCGCCGATGCCGGCGGCGGCACGCTGCGCGGCGTTCAGGTGCGAGTGCGTCATCGATGCGGGGTGCGAGACGAGCGACCGTGCGTCGCCGATGTTCGCGACGAGGCGCACGACCCTCAAGCCGTCCACGAACCGCTCCACGCGCTCCTGGTCCAGGGTTTCGTCGCCCGCGGAGACCAGGTCGATTGAGAACACCGAGGGGATCCCGCGGGGGAGATAGCGCGCGGCGAGGTCGTGCCACGGGTTGCCGGCGAGGCCGGGGTGGTGCACGGCGGAGACCGCGGGGTGCGCGGCGAGGGCCTCGGCGATCGCCTGGGCCGACGCGCTCTGCCGGGAGACGCGCAGATCGAGCGTCTCGATGCCCTGCAGGATCTGGTGCGCGTTGAACGGCGAGAGGGAGGGGCCGAGGTCGTGCACGTACTTGGCCTTCACGAGCGCTCCGAAGGCGAAGCCCTGCCCGAACCGCTCCCAGAGCGACTGCGGCCCGAACCGGTCGTGCGCGGCGGTGAACTGCGGCCAGCGCGCGGAGTCGGCGCCGAAGTCGAAGGATCCGAGGTCGACAGCGACGCCGCCGAGAGAGGTGCCATGGCCGCTCAGGAACTTCGTGGCGGAGTGCACCACGAAGTCGGCGCCGTGCTCGCCGGGACGGATCAGGTACGGGGTGCCGACCGTGCTGTCGATCACGAGGGGGACGCCCGCGGCGTGCGCGATTTCGGCGACCGTGCGGATGTCGAGAACCTGGGCGAGCGGGTTCGCGACGGACTCCGCGAAGAACAGCCGGGTGCGTTCGTTCGCCGCCGCGCGCCAGGCCTCCGGGTTGTCCTGGTCGACGAAGGTCACCGTGATCCCGAAGTCGTCGAGGGTGTCCTGCAGCAGGTCGACCGTGCCGCCGTAGAGCCGGTCGGCGGCGACGACATGACCGCCGCGGCCCGCGAGCGCGAGGATCGTGACGGCGACCGCGGCCTGCCCGCTGGCGACGGCGATCGCGGAGACGCCGCCCTCGAGCGCCGTGACGCGCTCCTCGAGCAACTGCTGCGTGGGGCTGGCGTTGCGGCTGTAGATGTTGCCCGCGCGACGCAGCGCGAACAGGTCGCGCGCCTCGGCGAGGGACCCGAACTCGTAGGCGGCCGATTGGTACAGCGGGGGCACGGCCGTGTTCTGCGGCGTTCCCGCGACGTACGCCGCCTGCACCTGCTTCGTGGCGAAACGGGTGTCGGGGGCGGAGGCGGCGGGAACGGTCACGCACCCATCCTCGGGCGCGCGGGCCCGATCCGCCGGGATGTTTCCGTCTGTTGCGGATCCGGCGGGGGTCAGGGGCGCAGGACGATCTTGCCGCGCGCGGCGTGCGTCTCGATGAGGCGGTGCGCCTCGGCGGCTTCGGCGAGCGGCAGCTCGGGGCCGAACTCGACCGAGAAGCGGCCCTCGGCGATGAGCCCGAGGGCCACGGGCACGGCCTCGGCGCGCCATGCGAGCTCCTGCGCGGTCAGAGGCACGGGGCTTCCGCCGCTGAACGCGCGGATGCCGAACGACGCCGCATCGGGTCCGCGCACGATCGTGGCGATCCGGTCGCGGTCGGCGACGAGGGCGAGGGATGCGGCGATGGCCTCGTCCGTGCCGGCCCCGTCCAGCGCCACGGTGATCTCGCGATCGCCCGCGGCATCGCGGATCCGCTGCTCGAGGCCCTCGCCGTAGACGACCGGGATCGCACCCAGCGCGCGCAGGCGCTCCCGCGACGACTCCCCGCCGGTGGCGATGACCTCGGCGCCCCATGCGACGGCGAATTGGATCGCGGCCTGTCCGACGGCGCCGGATCCGGCGTGCAGGAGTAGCAGGTCGCCCTCGCCGACGCCGAGCGAGCGCAGCGACTGGTAGGCGGTGCCTGCGGGGATCCCGAGCGCGGCGCCCTGAGCGGCGTCGACCTCGACCGGCATCACGGCGGCGTGCGCGGCCGGCACCGCGAGCGCGGTCGCGTACGTGCCACGGGTGTCCCGGATGGCGACGCGATCGCCGACCCGCAGGTCGGCGACGCCGGATCCGATCGCGGTCACGACGCCCGCGCCGTCGAAGCCCTGGTGTCGCGGTTCCGTGATCGGAGGGAGCGGGCGGAAGCCGCTGCGCTGCTTGACGTCGATCGGGTTCACGCCTGCCGCCTCGATGCGCACGACGACCTCGCCGGCCGCGGGGATCGGATCCGGCACCTCCACGAGGGTGAGGACCTCGGGTCCGCCGGTCTCGGTCTGCACGATCGCCTGAGCCATGGCTCCAGGCTACGTCGGGTCGGAGGGGGCGGGGCGCGTCCGCGGCTCGGCCACGGGGCCGCCGGCGTCGCCGACCGGGGTGGCAGGGCGGATCGAGAGCAGCACCACCGAGGCGCCGATGAGGGCGAGTCCGATCCAGCCCGCCGGCGTCAGGCGCTCGCCCACGACCAGCACTGCGAGCACGGTCGCGGCGGCGGGCTCGAGGAGCGTGATCGTCGTCGCCGTACCCGCCCCGATCCTGGCCAGTCCGAGCCCGAACAGCACGTAGCCGAGGAACATCGGCACGAGCGCCATGTACGCCGCGACGGCGAAGGCCGAGCCCGAGGCCAGCAGGGGAGCCCCGGTCGCGAGGAGCACCGGCATCAGCAGCAGTCCACCAAGGCCGAAGACCGAGCCCATCGCGGCCGCGCGGGGGATGCCGCCCGTCATGAGAGCCGCCGCGGCCCAGGAATAGGCCGCGTACGTGACGCCGGCGACGAGACCGAGCAGGATCCCGAACACGGTGCCCGCAGGGTCGCCCTGCGCGTCGCCGAGCCTCGCGGCGCACAGCAGCACGCTCCCGGCGATGCCGAGTGCAGCGGCGATCCACCAGCGGGCGCCGAGGCGTCGGTCGTCGAGCACCCGCTCCATGACGCCGGCGGCGAGGGGAGCGGAGGCGAGGGACACGACCGTGCCGACCGCGACCCCGGCGAGGTGCATCGAGCTGTAGAAAGCGAGCGGATACACTGCGACCGACAGGCCGCCGACCGCCACGATCCGCCACCGCGCGCGCAGCTGCGGTGCTGCCCTTCGCAGTGCCCGTGGGGCGATCAGCGCCTGCAGGATTCCGCCGATGCCGAGCGCGGCCGCGCCGATCGCCAGCGGCCCCGCGCTCGGCGCGAACGTGGCTGCGGTGCCGGTCGTGCCCCAGAGCAGCGCGGCCGCGGCCGCCGCGAGCACGCCGATCGTATGCCCGCGGTGCGGGGCCGCGGGGGTCGCGTGCGCCATGGTGCTCAGGGTAGCGGCGCCCCGTTCGCGCGGGAGTGTCCCAGTTCTGGTGCCGGATCCGATGTTCCCGGCGCCGAAAGTGGGACAGGGTACGGGCAGAAGTGGGACACGGTACGGCCCGAAGTGGGACGCGGCACGGCCGAACCGGGACACGGGGCCACCACGGCAGCGCCGGCGACCCGTGCTGAGGTCACTTCTCCGCGAGGGCCTTCATGATGCGCTGTGGGGAGACCGGCTGCGCGGTGCCCAGGCGCTGCGCGAAGAGGCTCACGCGGTACTCCTCGAGAAGCCAGCGCACCTCGACGAGTCGGGGTGCGGATCCGGCGGGCAGCGGGATCGCGCCTCCGGCATCGGCGTAGGCCTTGGCCATGCGCTCGTACTCGCTCTGCCGGGTGCGGTCCTTGCCCGGCGCGTCCGCCAGGGTGCGCAGCCGATCCAGGATGCCGTCGAGGTAGCGCGGGAACTGGGCGAGGCGCTCGGCGCCCGCGCCCGAGATGAAGCCGTTCGGCAGCAGGCCGGCGAGCTGGCCGCGGATGTCGCCCAACGGCCCGAGCAGCGCGAGGGAGTTCTGTCCCTTCATCCCGCGCTCGACCTCGCGCGCCTTCGTGAGGATCTTCGCGACGAGCGACACGAGCGCGAACAGCTCGTCCACGACGATCGCGGAGACCCCGTCGCGCACGCGGGCGAACTCGGCCTCGGTGCGCACGATCCCCACGGTCGCCGAGCCGGTCGAGGGACCGGTCATCCGGTCGATCGCGGCCCGTGCGACGGCCGCGCGCGCATCCTCGACGAGCGCAGCGACGTTCGGGTACGGGGAAGCGGCGAGCGCGAGCTTCTCCGGACTCGTCAGGTGCTGCTGCACATAGGAGGCGGGGGAGGGGATCCCGAGGAGCACCAGCCGCAGCACGCCGTCGCGGGTCGCTGCGAGCGCCGCCTCGGCGGTCGCCTCGACCCGCAGCGCGACGGACTTGCCCTGGTCGACGAGCGCGGGATAGCCGCGCACCACGCCGCCGGCCACCCGGGTGTCCAGCACCTCCGGAAGCTCGCCGAGGTCCCAGGTGGTGATGCCGTCGCGCTCCGTCGGGGCCCCAGGAGAGGCGGCCGCGACGGTTGCGGCGCCGCGCCCTCGTCCGGGGCGGGCGGGCTCGGGGCCTCGCTCGATCGAGCGGGCCACGCTCGCGCGGGAACGATCCGCGAGCTCGTGCTGCAGCACGGTCAGATCCCGCCCCGACCCGACGACGCGACCGCGCTCGTCGACCGCACGGAAGTTCATCCGGAGGTGCGCGGACACGCGCTCCATGTCGAAGTCCGCGGCGGACATCGGCTGATTCGCGAGCGGCTGGATGAGCCGCGCGAGCGCCTCGCGCAGGCTCCGCGAGGGGACGCCCTGATGCGACTCCGGCCCGTCGGTCGCGAGCTCGGCACCGAAGGTGTCGGCCCAGTCCGCGGCGGGGACCACATGCCGGCGGATCGCCTTCGGCAGTGCGCGCAGCAGCGCCGTCACGAGCTCTGCGCGCAACCCCGGCACCTGCCAGTCGAATCCGGTGTCCCGCACCTGCTGCAGCAGCGCGAGCGGGATGACGACGCTCACGCCGTCGTCCACGGCTCCCGGCTCGAAGCGGTACGCGAGGCCCAGCACCTGGTCCGCCTGCGTCCACCGCGTGGGGAAGTCCTGCTGATCGGCCCGGTCGGCATCGTCGAGCAGGTCGCCCTCGCGCATCACGAGCAGCTTCGGCGTCGCCGTGAGGGCGTCGCGCCACCACGCCTCGAACGAGCGCACGTCGAACACGTCGTTCGGGATCCGCTCGTCGTAGAACCGGAACACGGCCTCGTCGCCGACGAGGATGTCGCGGCGCCGCTCGCGCTCCTCGAGCTTCTCGAGGCGACGGCGCAACTCGGCGTTGCTGCGCCAGAACGCGGAGACGCGCTTGTCGATGCGGCTCGGATCCCACTCGCCCTCGACCAGCGCGTGCCGCAGGAAGAGCTCGCGGGCGGCGGGCCGGTCGATGCGGGCGAACTGCACGCGCCGGCGCGCCACGATCTCCACGCCGAACAGCGTGACCTTCTCGAAGGCGACCGCGGCCCCGGACTCCTTGGACCAGTGCGGTTCGGAGACCTGCCGCTTGGCGAGGTCTCCGGCGAGCGCCTCCGCCCAGGCGGGGTCGATCGCCGCGGCGGTGCGCGCGAACGTGCGGGAGGTCTCCACGATCTCCGCCGCCATGACGGCGCGCGGCGCCCCGGTCCCTGAGGCTCTCGAAGGGCGCAGCGCGGAGCCGGGGAAGAGGGAGAACCGGATCCCGCGGGCACCGCGGTACTCCGCGATGCGGCGCTTCTGGTCCTTCTGCCCGCCCTTCGTCGGCGGGCCCTTCGTGAGGTTGCGCTCGTCGAGGATGCCGATCTGGCTGAGCAGCCCCGCGAGGAGAGCCCGGTGCACCGCATCCGGATCCGCGGCCTCCGTCGAGGCGTCGCGGCCGGTCTTCACGAGCGTGCGCAGCTGCCGGTGCACGTCGAACCATTCGCGCACCCGCACGTAGTTCAGGTGCTCCGAGCGGCAGAGCCGGCGGAACGCGCTGGACCCGAGTTCCTTCTGCTGCTCGCGCAGATGGTTCCACAGGTTCAGGATCGACAGGAAGTCGCTCGTCGGATCCGCGAACCGCGCGTGCATCCGCTCCGCCTCGTCGCGCACACCCTGCGGCGCGTCGGCCGACGGGCGCTCGCGCACGTCCTGGATCGACAGCCCCGCCGCGATCGCGAGAACCGGTCCGATGACGCCGGTGGCAGAGCCCGCCGCGCTCCCAGAGCCTGTCGAAGGGCGGCTCGCCTCGACGAGCATGCGGGCGAAGCGCGGGTCGATCGGCATGCGCGCGATGTCGCGCCCGATCCGGGTGAGGCGCGGGGCCTCGGTGCCGGTCCCCGCCGAGGGGCGGCCCGGCTGCACCGCGCCGAGCTCGACCAGCAGATCGATCGCCGACTTCACGTCGCGCGAACCCGGGGGAGTGAGGAAGGGGAACTCCGCGATGTCGCCGAAGCCCAGGCTCAGCATCTGCAGCACGACGGATGCCAGCGAGGTGCGCAGGATCTCGGGTTCGGTGTACTCCGGCCGCTTCTCGAAGTCATCCTCGCCATAGAGCCGGATCGCGATGCCGGCGCTCGTGCGGCCGGCGCGGCCGGAGCGCTGGTTCGCGGACGCCTGCGACACCGCCTCGATCGGCAGCTGCTGCACCTTCGAGCGGTTGCTGTAGCGCGAGATGCGGGCCGTGCCCGTGTCGATCACGTACTTGATGCCGGGCACGGTGAGGCTCGTCTCGGCGACGTTCGTGGCCAGGATCACCCGACGCCGCAGCCCCGCCACGGTCGACGGTTCGAACACCCGGTGCTGCTCGGCGGCCGAGAGGCGCCCGTACAGCGGGAGCACCTCGACCGGCGCTGTCTGGGAGCGGTACGCGCCCCGGATCGCGTCGGCGGCGTCCCGGATCTCGGCCTCGCCGGGCAGGAACACCAGCACGTCGCCGCGCTCCTCGCGGTCGAGCTCGCGCAGCGCGGTCACGATCGCCGTGACCTCGTCCTCGGGCTCGGACTCGGCGCGCCTCTTCGGTCCCTGAGCTTGTCGAAGGGCCTTCGTGGATCCGGGCCCTTCGACAAGCTCAGGGACCGGATCCACGAGGGGCCGGTAGCGGATCTCGACGGGATAGGTCCGTCCCGAGACCTCGACCACGGGCGCGGGCTCGCCATCGGCATCGGCGAAGTGCTTGGCGAAGCTGTGCGGGTCGATCGTCGCCGAGGTGATGACGACCTTGAGGTCGGGGCGCTCGGGGAGGATCCGGTGCAGGTAGCCGAGGAGGAAGTCGACGTTGAGGGAGCGCTCGTGCGCCTCGTCGATGATGATGGCGTCGTAGCGGCGCAGCAGCCGGTCGCGGTGGATCTCGTTGAGCAGGATGCCGTCGGTCATGAGCGCGATCCGGGTCTCCTCGGAGACCTGATCGGTGAAGCGCACCTTGTAGCCGACGAGTCCGCCGAGGGGCACCCGCAGCTCCTCCGCCACGCGCTCGGCGATCGTGCGGGCCGCGAGGCGGCGCGGCTGGGTGTGCGCGATGCGCTCCCGGCCGAGCTCGAGCAGGATCTTCGGAAGCTGGGTCGTCTTCCCGGATCCGGTCGCACCCGCGACGACAACCACCTGATGGTCGCGGATCGCCGCGGCGATCTCGTCGCGCGCGGCACTGACCGGGAGTTCCGGCGGGTAGGAGATCACGGGCGCAGACATAGCCCTCCAGCCTATCGCGGGAGAGCGGAGCGCGTCAGGGCTTCGTCGCGTCGCGACCAGCCGGGATACTGAGGCATCATGAGCACACCCGTCATCCTCGACTGCGATCCCGGCCACGACGACGTCTTCGCGATCTGGCTCGCCGCCGCGAACCCCGCGATCGACCTGCGCGCCCTCACCACCGTGGGCGGCAACGGGCTGCTGGAGTTCACCACGCGCAACGCCCGCATCGCGTGCACGGTCGCGGGCATCGAGGGCGTGCCGATCGCCGCAGGCGCGGCAGGGCCGATCCACGGACGCCTGCACCCCGCGGAGCAGATCCACGGCGCCAACGCGCTCGGCGGTCCTGAGCTGCCGGAGCCGACCGTCCCGGAGGATCCGCGTGACGCGCTGACGCTCATGCGCGCGGTGCTCGAGGAGTCCGAGGAGCCGGTCACGATCGTCGCCACCGGGCCGCTCACCAACGTCGGCCTGCTGGTGCGCGACCACGCCGACCTGCTGCCGCGCATCGCCCGCGTCGTCTGGATGGGCGGATCGACCGGCCGCGGCAACGCGACCCCGTACGCGGAGTTCAACGCCTGGACCGACCCGGAGGCGATCGCCCTCGTGCTGGAGAGCGGCGTGGACTTCACGATGGTGGGGCTGAACATCTCGCACCAGGCGCTCATCACCCGAGAGGTGCGGGAGCGGATCCGCCGTATCGGCACCCGCACCGCGGCGTTCGGCGCCGAGCTGCTCGAGTTCTTCTGCGCCACCTACGAGATCGCCGAGCACATGCCCGACGGGCCGCTGCACGACCCGATCACTGTCGCGATGCTCATCGATCCGGCCGTCGCGACGACCGTGCGCGCCAGGCTGGACGTCGAGACGGAGGGCGTCTTCACGCGCGGCGCCACGAGCGTGGACCTCCTCGGCGTTCTCGGCACCGCGCCCAACGCGACGATCGCGATGGATCTCGACCTCGAGCGGTTCTGGGCGCTCATCGAAGAAGCGGTCGGCACCCTCGCCTGAGAGATGCCGACCGCCTCGCGGGGATCAGAGGTCTGCGCGGATCAGAAGTGTGTTCCGCCGTCGATGCGCACCTCGGTGCCCGTGATGAAGGCGCCGTCGGCGCTCGCGAGCATCGCGACCACGCCGGCCACGGACTCGGGGCCGGCGAAGCCCTGACCGATGGCCGGAGCGAGCTTCATGAACAGGCTCATGTCGGCGTCCTCCGGAAGACCAGGCCCCCGGCTCTGCCCGCTCTGGCCGGATCCGTCGGTCATCCCCGAGGAGATCGACCCCGGCTGCACGGCGGTGAAGCGGATTCCCTGCTTGGCGTACTCCGCCGCCAGCGCGTGGGTCATCGACTGCACGCCGCCCTTGCTCGCCGCATAGGCGGCCATGTACGGGTGCGCGAACATCGCGGAGGTGGAGCTGAAGTTCACCACGGCGGCGTCGTTGCCCGCGAGCAGCGCGGGGATCGCCTCGCGGATCATCAGGAAGGTGCCGACGAGGTTCACCTGGATGACCTGCTGGAACTGGTCGAGCGTGGTCTCGGCGGTGTGCGAGGAACGAAGGATGCCCGCGGCGTTCACGAGCACGTCCAGGCCGCCGAGGGCCTCGACCGCGGCGGCGACGCCCGCCTTCACGGAGGCCTCGTCGCCGATGTTGACCTCGATCGCGGTGAGGCGATCGGCGGCATCTCCCGCCTTCGCGACGGTGTCCGCGAGACCGGCGGCACTCACGTCGGCCGCCACGACGTGCCCGCCTTCGGCGAGCATGCGCAGCACGGTGGCCTGACCGATGCCGGATCCGCCGCCGGTGACCAGAGCGCGGCGACCTTCATAGCGGTTCATGTCGAATCCTTCTTCCTTGGAAGTCCTGTTGTGTCGAAGTGGCACAACGTGTCATATTGACACACAACACCATGAAACGGAAGATATTCCCGTACTCTCGGATCATGCAGAACCGCACCGGACTCATGTCGCGCCGCAAGGCGGCGACCGCCGGCGAGATCGCGACGGAGGCGGCGCGCCTGTTCTCCGAGCGCGGTGTCGCTCAGGTGACGGCGGCCGAGATCGCGGAAGCCTCCGGAGTCTCGCTGCGCACGTTCTACCGCTACTTCCCGACGAAGGAGGATGCGGTCGCTCCGGTGCTCGAGATCGGCGCTGCGCGCTGGCAGGCCGCGCTCGAAGAGGCGGAGGAGGAGCCCGCAGCGGCGATCCCCGCGGTGCTCGCCGCGCAGCTCACTCCGGAGACGCCCGAGGACGCCGAGGGCCTCGCCCGCATGCGCCCGCTGCTGCGCGCGCTCGCCGAGGACCGGGAGCTCAGGGCCGTGTGGCACCGGGTGAACCACGAGTCCGAGGAGCGCCTCGTCGCGCTCATCTCGGAACGCGGCGAGCGGGACCGGCTCGCTGCGCGGGTGCTCGCGGCGGCGGCGACGGAGGCGATCCGGATCGGGCTGGAGGAGTGGTCGCGCTCCACGGCAGGGGTACGCGGAAGCGGATCCCCGGCGGCGCTCGCCGCCCGGGCGTATGCCGCGCTTGCGCCGAAGCGCTGAGCGCTTGTCCCGCACGGATCGGCACGAAGGCGCCGGCCCGCGGTCCCGTGCGGGAACCTAGGCTGGAACCATGACGATCCCCGGAATCCTGCTCAACGACGGCCACACGATCCCTCAGCTCGGCTACGGAGTCTTCAAAGTCGATCCGGTCGACACCGAGCGCGCGGTCAGCGAAGCCCTCGAGATCGGGTACCGCCACATCGACACGGCGGCGATCTACGGCAACGAGGCGGGCGTCGGAGCGGCGATCGCGAAGAGCGGCATCCCGCGCGACGAGCTGTTCGTGACCACCAAGCTGTGGAACGACCGCCACGACGGCGACGCCCCCGATGCGGCGATCGCGGAGAGCCTGGAGAAGCTCGGCCTCGACCACGTCGACCTCTACCTCGTGCACTGGCCGACCCCCGCCAAGGACAACTACGTGCACGCCTGGGAGAAGGTCGTCGAGATCCGCGACCGGGGCCTTGCCCGTTCGGCCGGCGTTTCGAACTTCCTCGTGCCGCACCTGGAGCGCATCGTCGCCGAGACCGGCGTCACCCCCGCGGTCGACCAGATCGAGCTGCACCCCGCCTACCAGCAGCGCGACGTGGGCTCCTGGGCGCGCGATCACGACGTGAAGATCGAGGCCTGGGGCCCGCTCGGCCAGGGCAAGTACGACCTGTTCGGCATCCCGGCCGTCGCGGACGCCGCGGCGGCGCACGGCAAGAGCCCGGCGCAGGTCGTGCTGCGCTGGCACCTGCAGAAGGGCAACATCGTCTTCCCGAAGTCGGTGCGCGCCGAGCGCCTGCGGGAGAACCTCGACGTCTTCGACTTCGCGCTGAGCGACGTCGAGTTCGCAGCGATCTCGGCCCTCGATCCGGGCGACGGCTCCGGTCGCGTGGCCTCGCACCCGGACGAGGTCAACTGACCTTCGTGAGCCCGCCCGGCGTAGCGTGAAGCCATGAGCAATCGCCTCGCCGGCACCGGCAGCCCATACCTGCGCGCGCACGCCGACAACCCCGTGGACTGGTATCCCTGGGGCGAGGAGGCGTTCGCCGAGGCCCGCCGCAGGGACGTGCCGGTGATGATCTCGGTCGGGTACTCCACCTGCCATTGGTGCCACGTCATGGCGCGGGAGTCGTTCCAAGATCCGGCCACCGCCGAGGGGTTGAACCGCGGCTTCGTGTCGATCAAGGTCGACCGGGAGGAGCATCCCGAGGTCGACGCCGCGTACATGGCGGCGGCTTCGGCGTTCACGCGCGATCTGGGCTGGCCGCTCACCGTCTTCGCGACGCCGTCCGGACGGGCCTTCCACGCGGGCACGTACTTCCCGCCCGTGGCGCGAGGGCAGATGCCGGCGTTCGGCACCGTGCTCGCCGCTGTCCGAGAAGCGTGGACCGACCGTCGCACGGAGGTCGAGGATCTCGCCGGCGCGGTGGCCGACGCCCTGGAGTCCTCGGACGCGGCGGATCCCTCGCCGCTGCCCGATGAGGCCGCGCTCGCCGCGGCCGCGGACGAGATCGTCGGCCGGGAGGACCGGCGGTACGGCGGCTTCGGCACCGCGCCGAAGTTCCCCGTCGCCACGACCCTGCGATTCCTGCAGACGGAAGGGCGCACCGACGTCGTGGCGCGGGCACTCGACGCGATGGCCGCGTCCGAGCTGCGCGACGAGGACGGCGGCTTCTTCCGCTACGCCACGCAGCAGGACTGGTCCGTGCCGCACTACGAGCGCATGCTGATCGACAACGCGCAGCTGCTGGACGTGGCGATCGATGCGGAGCGCCCTGACGTGGCGCGCGGCATCGCGCAGTTCCTGATCACCGTGCTGCAGCGCACGGATGGCGGGTTCGGCGCCGCGCAGGACTCCGAGTCCGTGATCGACGGGCAGCGCAGCGAGGGCGGCTACTACCGCCGCCCGGTGGCCGCGCGGGCCGGGCTGCAGCCGCCGGCCGTCGACGGCAAGGTCATCACGGGTTGGAACGGGCTCGCGATCGGCGCCCTCGCGCGCGCCGGCGCGGTGCTCGGCGAGCGGGCCTGGATCGACGCCGCGGTCCGTGCCGCCGAGACCGTGCTGGCCGTGAACCGCGATGCGGCAGGGCGCCTCGTGCGCACGTCGCTGGACGGTGCGCCCTCAGCCGCCGTCGCGACGGACGCCGACCTCGGACTGCTCGCGGACGGGCTGTTCGCCCTCGCCCTTGCCGCGGGGGATGCGCGCTGGGCGACGCGGGCGCTCGAGGTGCTCGCCGCGGATGCGGAGGCCGACCCGGTGCTCGCCGCCTACGCGATCCCCGGGGCCGCGGACGGCGGCGACGGCGACCTTCCCTCCGGTGCGTCCGCACGCGCGGCCGCCGAACTCACCGCGTGGCGGCTCGGGGCGGGGGAGGAGCACCGCGAGCGGGCCGCCGCCCTCGTCGCCGCGCGCACAGGCCAGGCGCTGCGCCACCCGTTCGGATCCGGTGCGCTGCTGCGGGCCGCGGCGGGGCTCGCCCGCGCGCCGCGGCAGATCGTCGCCGTGACCTCGGAGCCGCACGGAGCGCTCGCGATCGCCGCGCGCGCCGCCGACGCCGACCTCACCGCAGTGCTGAATCCGGAGCAGGTGCGGGCCTTCGCCGACGCGGGCTTCACGCTGTTCGAGGAACGCGACAGGGCCGACGGGGTCGTGCACGACTGCCGGGGCTTCATCTGCCTGCTGCCGGTCTCGGATCCCGCGCTCGTCTCCGTCGCACGCTGACCGTCGAATCCGCGCCTGCTGTACATTCTGACCAGGCAGAGTGCGCAGATGCTCGGCAGGCTGTGCGACATGCGCAGACGTCGCTGATCCGTTTGTCCAGCGATCCGGGCCGCGGATACAGTGGCCGGATCCCCGGCGACGTCGCCGCTCCGGCCCTGCCGCCCGACGCGCCTCCCCACCGGCCCGAACGAACGCAGCAAGGACGCCTCGACGATGACCCTCCCTGTCACCACGCCCCCGGCCACCCCGCCGACCAACGCGCGCCTGGACGCCGTGCCGGCCTACAAGCAGGGGCGCTCCGCTCCGGACGGCGCCTCGAAGCTCTCCTCGAACGAGTCCCCGCACCCGCCGCTGCCATCCGTGGTCTCGGCGATCGCCGACCGGCTCGGATCCATCCACCGCTACCCGCAGATGGCGGCACCCGAGATCATCGGCCGCCTCGCCGAGCGCTACGGCGTGGACCCGTCGCTCGTCACGGTCGGCGCCGGATCCGTCGAACTCGCCTCGCAACTCATCCACGCGATGGCGGGCGAGGGCGACGAGGTCATGTTCGCCTGGCGCTCCTTCGAGGCCTACCCGTCGCTCGTGCGCATCGCGGGAGCGACCCCGGTGATGGTGCCGCTCGACGCCGAGCACCGGCACGACCTCGACGCGATGCTCGCCGCCATCACCGAGCGCACCCGCCTGATCTTCGTGTGCAACCCGAACAACCCCACCGGCACGGTCGTCGGGCCGGAGGAGCTCGAGCGCTTCGTGGCCGCCGTGCCGCGCGATGTGCTGGTCGTGATCGACGAGGCGTACGTGCACTTCGACGGTTCGCCCTACTTCGCCCAAGCGCCCGGCGCGACCGACCCCGAGCGCGGCGCGGGCATCGAGCTGTTCCGCCGCTACCCGCACGTGGCCGTGCTGCACACGTTCTCCAAGGCCTACGGGCTCGCGGGCCTGCGCATCGGCTACGCCATCGCCCCTGCCGAGATCGCCACCGCCCAGCGCAAGGTCGCCGTGCCCTTCGGCGTCACCGACCTGGCGCAGGCGGCCGCGGTCGCCTCCCTCGACGCGCAGGACGAGCTCGCCGTGCGCATCGCCGAGGTGACCGTGCAGCGCGACCGCCTGCACGACGTGCTCGTCGAGGCGGGCTGGCCCGCCGTGCCCTCCGAGGCCAACTTCGTCTGGGTTCCGGCGGGGGAGCGCTCCGTCGAGTTCGACGAGCTCCTGCACGACGGCGCCGTCGTCGCCCGCACCTTCCCGGGCGAGGGCGTTCGCATCTCCGCCGGATCCGCCGAGGACATCGACCGCGTCGCGGCGGCCCTCGCCGCCGGCACGATCCCGAGCTCCGCTCACCCCACCGCTGCCGTTCGCGAGGAGGCGACCGCATGACCACCGAAGTGCCCCTGACCACGACCACCACGAAGGGCCTGCATCCCGGGCTCACCCGCCGGCAGATCTCCATGATGGGGCTCGGCGGCGCGATCGGCGCGGGTCTCTTCGTCGGCTCCGGTCAGGCGATCGGCATCGCGGGTCCCGCCGTGATCGTGTCCTATCTCGTGGCCGGCACGATCGTCGTGCTCGTCATGGCGATGCTCGCCGAGATGGTGGCCGCCAACCCCTCCTCGGGCGCTTTCAGCTCCTACGCGCAGAAAGCCATGGGCCGCAGCGTCGGCAGCGCGGTCGGCTGGCTGTACTGGATCCAGCTCGTCGTCGTGATCGCCGCCGAGGCCAC
This sequence comes from Microbacterium sp. MYb64, assembly GCF_002979495.1. NCBI lineage: Bacteria > Bacillati > Actinomycetota > Actinomycetes > Micrococcales > Microbacteriaceae > Microbacterium > Microbacterium sp. MYb64. The sequence goes on from NZ_PCOW01000022.1 coordinate 27,130, forward strand.
CGGAGCCGCCGGCATCGTCGCGCACCGCTTCCCCGGACTCCCGGAATGGGCCTGGGTGCTGCTGTTCGTGCTCGCCCTCACCGTCGTGAACCTGCTGGGCGTGCGCAACTACGGCCGCTTCGAGTTCTGGTTCGCCGCGATCAAGGTCGCCGCGATCATCGCGTTCCTCGTGGTCGGCGTGCTCGCGATCGTCGGCCTGATCCCCGGCACCCCCGCCACCGGAATCGGCAACCTGGTCGACCAGGGCGGCTTCATGCCCAACGGGATCGCCGGCATCGCAGGGGCCCTGCTGATCGTCGTCTTCGCGTTCGGCGGCACCGAGGTCGTCGCGATCGCGGCGGCCGAGTCGGACGACCCGTCGCGCAACATCAGCCGGATCGTGCGTCAGGTGATGGTGCGGATCCTCGTGTTCTACGTCGGATCCATCTTCGTGATCGTCGCCGTGCTGCCGTGGAACTCCGAGTCGGTGCGGGCCGGGCCCTTCTCCGCCGTGCTGGACACCCTGAAGATCCCCGGCGTGGGGCTGGTCATGGACCTCATCGTCATCGTGGCGCTGCTGTCGGCCATGAACGCCAACATCTACGGCGCCTCGCGCATGGCGTTCTCGCTCGGCGAGCGCGGACTCGCCCCGCTCGCGCTCACCCGCACGAGCGCCGCCGGCGTGCCCCGCGTGGCCGTCCTGAGTTCGGTCGCGTTCGGGTTCGTCACGGTGATCCTGAACTGGATGTTCCCGAACCAGGTGCTGCCCGCGCTGCTGAACGTGGTCGGATCCACCCTGCTGATCATGTGGACGGCCACCGCGCTCGCGCAGTTCATCCTGCGCCGGCGCGCCGACGCCGAGGGGACGCCGCTGCCGATGCGCATGTGGGGCTTCCCGTGGCTCTCGATCGTCACGCTCGTGCTGCTGGCCGCCGTCATCGTGCTCACGATGTTCGACGCCAACGCGCGCACGCAGCTGCTGCTCACGATCGGGCTCACCGTGCTGCTCCTCGTCGTGGCGCGCCTCACCCGCGGGCTGTCGCGCCCCGGGGTGGTCAAGGACTCCGCCGACGAGGTGTTCCGGAGCTGACGATGCGCATCGATGCCCTCGACGCGGCCCTGATCCGGCTGCTCACGGACACGCCGCAGCTGCCCGTGCTGGAATGCGCGCGGCGGCTCGGCGTGGCCCGCGGCACCGTCACCAGCCGTCTCGCACGGCTGCACGAGAACGGCGTGATCGAGGGCATCGTGCCCCGCATCGACCCGCGAGGGTTCGGATACGCGCTCACCGCGTTCTGCCAGGTGGAGATCGACCAGAAGGTCGGCCACGACGAGGTCGCAGAGGCGCTGGCATCGGCGATCCCCGAGGTCGTCGACATGTACACGGTCACCGGGGCGAGCGACATGCAGCTGCGCCTGGTCGCGCACAGCGCCGAGCAGCTGCAGGAGGTGCTCGACCGCATCGCCCTGGTGCCCGGCGTCGCCCGCACCGCAAGCTCGATCGCGATGCGCACGCACCTCAGCGGGCGCGTGCTGCCGCTCGTGGAGCATGCGGCCCGAGGCTGAGCCCTCGTGGCGCTGCCCCGGCTTCGGCAGGCGCCGGCCTATTCGTCGTTCCCGGTCCAGCCCTTGTGGCGGAACCACCACCACATCAGGCCGGCCGACAGCGCCATGGAGCCGAGCCCGAGCAGGAGGAACGACCAGAGCCCGGTGAAGACGTGCGTCACCGCGAAGTCGAAGTTCATGCCGAAGAAGCCCGTGAGGAAGCTCAGCGGCAGGAAGATCGACGCGATGATCGCCAGCTGCTTCGACGTCTCGCCCTGCCGGTTCGCGACCGTGGAGAGATAGAGGTCGGTGCACCCGGAGACCATCTCGTGATAGCCGTCGATCTCGTCCGTGATCCGGATGAGGTGGTCGTAGATGTCGCGGAAGTAGTCGTGACTGTCGGCCTCCAGGCCTGCCAGGTCCGTGATGATCTCGGCCTGCCGGGCGAACAGGTCCCGCATCGGGACGACGGCCCTCCGCAGCTTCAGCAGCAGGCGCTTGAGGCCGAACGTCTGCTGCAGCTCCTTGCGGCCGCCGCCGGCGACGATCGCGTCCTCGAGGCTGTTGATCTCCTCGTCGAGGTCGCTGAGGATCGGGAAGTAGCTGTCCACGATCACGTCGATGATCTTGTAGACGTAGTAGCGCTCGGTCTTGGGTGCGGTGGAGTTCTGCAGCAGCGCGCGCACCTGGCGCAGATCCTGGAAGCGCTCGGAGTGCACGGTGACGATGAACTCGCCGCTGAGGTGACAGTGCACCTCCTCCAGAGGGTGGTCGTTCTCGTCCTCGGGGTGCAGTTCGACCGCGCCCTGCAGCACGAGGAGCGCCCCCTCGCCGTACACGTCGAGCTTGGGGCGCTGCCCCATGCGCTGAGTGTCCTCGATCGAGAGCGGATGCCAGCCGAGCAGGGTGCCGAGCCGCTGCACGTCTTCCGCGGAGGGGGACGTCAGATCGAGCCAGAAGAACTCGCCCTGCCCGCGCAGCTGTGCGACCAGGGATTCGTCGATGGAGTCGAGGATGCGCACGTCAGATCCAGGTGATCATCCAGTTGTGCGCCTGCCAGAACCACCAGGGCACGGGCAGGCCGATCCACAGCGGGTAGAAGAACGCGCTCAGCAGCACGATCAGCACCAGGATGACCACCACGGTGCGCTGCCCGGACTGCCTGCGGTGTCTCGGATCGCTCCGTCGCCCGGCGATGTCGCGGAGCGCGAGGGCGAGCGCGAGGATCAGGAAGGGGGCCATCACGACCGTGTAGAACTGGAAGATCGTGCGCTCGGGGAACGCGAGCCAGGGCAGGTACGTCGCCGCGAGTCCCACCAGGGGGATCGCGTAGCTCCACGGCATGGGTGCGCGCAGCACGAGTCCGCGCACGAACCGCACGAGCAAGTAGACCGCGGCGGCGACGCCCAGGTACCAGATCAGCGGGTTCGGGATCGACGTGATCGTGCCGATGCAGTGATCCGTGCCGAAGCAGGGCGCATCCTGACCGCCGACCCAGAACGCGGTGGGCCGGATCAGCAGCGGCCACTGCCACGCCGGGCTCGCATAGGGGTGCGAGGAGGTCAGCCCGACATGGAACGCCAGGATGTCGGAGTGGTATTTGAACCACGAGGTGAGCACGTTGTCGGTGATCTGGCGGTCGTAGCCGCCCGTGGTGAGGAACCAGCCGCTCCACGAGGCGACGTACACGGCCGCGGCGACCGGCACGAGCAGTACGAAGCTCGCGAGGCCCTGTCGGATCACGGCGTCGGTGGGCCACAGGGCGACACCCGCGCGACGGCGGGCGAGGGCGTCGGTGACGACGAGGTAGATCCCGGCGGCGGCGAGCACGTACCCGCCCGACCACTTCACCGAGGTCGCGGCTCCCAGGGCCACGCCCGCGGCAAGCACCCACGGGCGGCGCCAGAACACGCGACCCCACAGCGTCGGGTCATCGCCGCGCTCATGCGAGGCGCGGTCCTCGAGCCGTGGCATCGTCTGCCGCCCGTCGTACACGAGGAACAGGATCCCGAGCATGATGAAGAAGGTGAGGATCCCGTCCAACAGCCCGATCCGGCTCAGGACGATGCCGAGGCCGTCGATGGCCATGAGCAGGCCGGCGATGCTGGCGACCGTGACCGAGCGGGTGAGGGCCTTGGCGAGCAGGTAGACGACGAGCACGGTGAGCGTGCCGATGACCGCCGTCGAGATGCGCCAGCCGAAGCTGGATCCGGGGCCGAACGCGGCGATGCCGAGCGCGATCAGCCACTTGCCGAGGGGCGGGTGCACGACGAATGACGCGGTGTCCTCGAGCGCGCTCGTGTCGCCCTTCGCGAACATCTCGTTCGCGCCGGTGCGCCAGGATCCTTCGTACCCCTGCACCCACAGCGACCAGGCGTCCTTGACGTAATAGGTCTCGTCGAACACGATCGTGTGCGGATGCCCGAGCCCCACGATGCGCAGCACGGCGGCGAGGAGGGTGATGAGGGTCGGCGCGAGCCAGGACACGAGCCGGAGCCGGGCCGGATCCCCGAGCCAGGCGTCCCGCAGTCGCTCCCAGGCGGTGGGGCGGCCGTCGATGCGAGCGTCGAGGCCGGGCAGCAGAGGCGCGGTCACCCGCTCAGCCTATGCTGGGGCGGGTGATCATCCTCGCGGCCACTCCGATCGGAAATCTGGGCGACGCGTCCCGCCGCCTCATCGAGGTGCTGGAGAACGCCACCATCATCGCGGCGGAGGACACCCGCACGACCCAGCGGCTGCTGCAGGGCCTCGGCATCGCCAACCGGCCCCGGCTCATCGCGCTGCACGACCACAACGAGAAGGCCAAGGCGGCGGAGCTGGCCGAGGCCGCCGAGACCGAAGACCTCGTGGTGCTCAGCGACGCGGGAATGCCCACGGTGAGCGATCCCGGATACGGTCTCGTCGCGGCGGCCGCCGAGCGCGGTGTCACGGTGACCGTCATCCCCGGCCCGAGCGCGGTCGTCACGGCGCTCGCCGTGTCGGGGCTGCCCACCGACCGCTTCACGTTCGAGGGCTTCCTGCCGCGCAAGCCGGGGGAGCGCCGCTCGGCGTTGAACGCGCTCGCGACGGAGCCCCGCACCATGGTGTTCTTCGAGTCGCCGTCGCGCCTGGCCGCGACCCTGGGGGGCATGGCCACGGCGTTCGGCGCTTCTCGGCGGGTGGCGGTGTGCCGCGAGCTCACCAAGTTCTACGAGGAGGTGCGCCGGGGCGGCGCGGCCGAGCTCGCCGCCTGGGCGGAGCAGGGCGTCAAGGGCGAGATCGTCGTTGTCGTCTCGGGCGCCGAACCCCGTGCCGTCTCTCCCGAGGACGCCCTGGCCCAGGTGCAGGCGCTCGTCGCCTCGGGCGTGCGCCTCAAGGAGGCGTGCTCCGAAGTCGCCGCAGCCACGGGCCTCGGCTCCCGCGACCTGTACCAGGCGGCGCTCGCCGCGCGCTGAGGGCGACGCACCCCGGGGTTCCGCGCGCGCCCGCGGTTCCGCGAGCGCCGAGTGTGCGGGTTGCTGCCGGGTGCACGGGGTGTTGCCGCGAAGCTCCCGTGCACTCGACAGGATCCGGTGCGCTCGAGCTGCGCCCGCTGAGGGCACGGGTTCTTGACGCAGACGTGGCGTGAGGTTGGGCGCAGGCGAGGCCAGGCCGCGGGTTGTTGCCGGGTGCACGGGTTGTCGGCGCGGAGTTCCCGTGCAGTCGGCAGGATCCGGTGCACTCGGGCCCGGGCGGGCGAGCGAGCGCGTCGGGTTCGGCGGCGACGGAGTGGCGAAGGTGACGCACGCGCACGTGCTCGGGCAGGATTCTCGACGTGGATGACGACGAGGTGGCGGCGGCGTACGACGCGCGCGCGGCGGAGTACGTCGCGCTGATCGGGAGCGTCGAACAGATGGAGCGCGACGACGTCGCCCGCATCGGCCGGTGGCGTGGCGAGACGACGGGCGCGCTGCTCGACGCGGGGTGCGGCCCCGGGCTGTGGACGGCGTTCCTGGCGAACCCGGATCCCGGCTCGCCAGGTCGCGAGGTCGTCGGCGTGGACGTTTCGGCGGTGTTCCTCGCCGCCGCGCGAGCGCAGCATCCCACCGTGCGGTTCGAGTCCGCGTCGATGCGCGACCTGCCGTTCCCCGACGGATCCTTCGGGGGAGTGCTCGCCTGGTATTCGCTCATCCACGTGCCGCCGGCCGAGCTGGCCGAGGTCTTCGCCGAGCTCGCGCGGGTGCTCGCGGTCGGCGGCCGGACCCTGATCGGGTTCTTCGACGGCGAGCCGCGGGAGCGGTTCGCGCACGCCGTCGCCCCGGCGTACTACTGGTCGGCCGAGGCCCTGACTCCGCTGCTCGAGAGCGCGGGGCTGCGTGTGATCGGCTCGGAGCGCCGCGAGCGCGAACCCGGCGCCGCGGGCAGCGTCCGCCCGCACGGCGCACTCGAGGCGGAGCGTCGCTGATGCGCCCCCGTCGTCATCGTCCGAACCGGGTCCCGCATCCCGCCTAGAATCGAACGCATGCCCGCAGGCGAGTCCTTCTACATCACCACGCCGATCTACTACCCGTCGGACGTGCCCCACATCGGGCACGGCTACACCAGCGTCGCCGTGGACACCCTCGCGCGCTGGCACCGCCAGTCGGGTGACGACACCTGGATGCTCACCGGCACCGACGAGCACGGTCAGAAGATGCTGCGCGCGGCGGCCGCGAACGGCGTGACTCCGCAGGAGTGGGTGGACAAGCTCGTCAGCGAGAGCTGGTTCCCGCTGCTGACGACCCTCGACGTCGCCAACGACGACTTCATCCGCACCACGCAGGAACGGCACGAGACCAACGTGCAGGTGTTCTTCCAGAAGCTCTACGACGCGGGCTACATCTACGCCGGCGAGTACGAGGCGCTGTACTGCGTGGGCTGCGAGGAGTTCAAGCCCGAGTCCGAGATCGTCGACGGCACGGGCCCCTTCGAGGGCCTCAAGGTCTGCGCGATCCACTCCAAGCCGCTCGAACTGCTGCAGGAGAAGAACTACTTCTTCAAGCTCAGCGAGTTCCAGGACCGCCTGCTCGAGCTGTACAAGACGGAGCCCGACTTCGTGCGCCCGGACTCGGCGCGCAACGAGGTCGTCTCGTTCGTCTCGCAGGGGCTCAAGGACCTCTCCATCTCGCGCTCCACGTTCGACTGGGGCATCCCGCTGCCGTGGGACACCTCGCACGTCATCTACGTGTGGGTCGATGCACTGCTGAACTACGTCACCGCGGTCGGGTACGGATCCGACGACCCTTCGACAGGCTCAGGGACCACGTTCGAGCGCCGCTGGCCCGCGTACCACGTCGTGGGCAAGGACATCCTGCGCTTCCACGCCGTCATCTGGCCGGCCATGCTCATGGCTGCGGGTCTCGAGGTCCCGAAGGGCGTGTTCGCGCACGGCTGGCTGCTCGTCGGCGGCGAGAAGATGTCGAAGTCGAAGCTCACCGGCATCGCGCCGTCCGAGATCACTGACGTCTTCGGATCCGACGCATACCGGTTCTACTTCCTCTCCGCGATCGCCTTCGGCCAGGACGGATCCTTCTCCTGGGAGGACCTGTCGGCGCGCTACCAGGCCGAACTCGCGAACGGCTTCGGCAATCTCGCCTCGCGCACGATCGCGATGATCGAGCGCTACTTCGACGGCGTCGTGCCGTCGGCGGGGGAGTACACCGCGCAGGACCTCGCGATCCAGCAGCTCGTCGCGAAGGCCGCGGCCGGTGCCGACGCCGCCGTCGAGCGGTTCCGCATCGACGAGGCGATCGCCGACGTGTGGACGATCGTCGATGCGCTCAACGGCTACATCACCGAGAACGAGCCCTGGGCGCTGGCCAAGGACGAGGAGCAGCGCGAGCGCCTCGGCACCGTGCTGTACACCTGTGCCGAGGGTCTGCGCGCGCTCGCCGTGCTGCTGTCGCCGGTGATGCCGCAGTCGACGGCGAAGCTCTGGGGCGCGCTCGGGGCGGAGGGCGGCCTCGGCGCGCTCACCGCGCAGCCGCTGCGCGACGCCGGGCGCTGGGGTCAGCTTCCTGCGGGCACCGTCGTGCAGGCGCTCGCACCGCTGTTCCCGCGTATCGAGGCCACGGCCTGACCGCATGACCGAGACGCCGGACACCTACGTGCGCGAGCGGGCGACGGAGGGGCGCAAGGACCTGCGCTACCCCGCGGCGCCCGAGCCGCTCGCGGTGCCGGTGTACGACAACCACTGCCATCTCGAGATCTCCGATGGCCCTTCGACAGGCTCAGGGACCGTGGGGCTGTCGCTCGAGGAGCAGCTGGACAGGGCGCAGGCCGTCGGGATCGCCGGTGTCGTGCAGGCCTCGGGCGACGTCGAGTCCTCGCGCTGGGCCGTCGACGCGGCCGAGTCGGATCCGCGCGTGCTCGCCGCGGTCGCGATCCATCCGAACGACGCCCCGACGTACGCCGAGGCGGGACGCCTGGATGAGGCGATCGCGGTGATCGACGAGCTCGCCGCGCGCCCGCGCACCAGGGCGATCGGCGAGACCGGGCTGGACTACTTCCGCACGGAGGAACCAGGACGCGCCGCCCAGCACACGTCCTTCGAGGCGCACATCGCACTCGCGAAGAAGCACGGCATCGCGATGCAGATCCACGACCGGGACGCCCACGACGACGTGCTGGAGACGCTGCTCCGCATCGGCGCCCCCGACCGCACGGTGTTCCACTGCTTCTCGGGCGACGAGGCGATGGCTCGGATCTGCGCCGACGCGGGGTACTACCTCTCGTTCGCGGGCAACGTGACGTTCAAGAACGCCCAGAACCTGCGCGACGCGCTCGCGGTGACGCCGCGGGAGCGGATCCTCATCGAGACGGATGCTCCGTTCCTGACGCCGGTGCCGCTGCGCGGGCGTCCGAACGCGCCCTATCTGATCCCGATCACGCTGCGCTTCATGGCCGCCGAGCTCGGCCTCGACGTCGACGAGCTCAGCGCGCAGATCGCCGCGAACACGCTCGAGGTCTACGGCTCGTTCGCCTGAACCTCGTCGAGCACGGGACGCGCGGAGACGATCTGCGAGATCGGGCGCCAGACGAACAGCAGCGTGAGCGCCGCACCCGCGAAGGCGAACCACCATGGGGCGGTGAGGCCCCAGGCCTGCGCGATCACGCCGCCCAGCGCCTGCCCGATGACCATGCCGCCGAACACGCCGACGGAGTTCACCGACGACACCCGCCCCTGCAGCTCGTGCGGCACCAGCCGCTGCCGCACGGTCGTCGAGATCGTTCCCCAGATGAACGCGTAGAACCCGAACACGAACATGATCAGCAGCGCCAGCCAGCCCTGCGTGGTCAGCGCGAACGCCAGGTGCATGACCACCTCGAGCGAGAGGCAGACGCGCATCATGGCGGCGAACGACACATGACGCTCCAGCCAGCCGAAGCTCATGGTCGCGAGCAGCCCGCCTGCGGCCGATGCCGTCGTGAGCATCCCGTAGCCGACCGCTCCCATGTGCAGGTGCTCCGTCGCATAGAGCACGAGCACGCCCCACGGCGCCGCCCAGGTCACGTTGAACAACAGGATGATGAGCACGAGCATCCGCACGGGTGGATTGCGCCACAGCCAGCGCAGGCCCTCCGCGATATCGGTGTGCACCTTCGCCCCGCCGGGGGCGGATCCCGTCGCGTCGCCCTCTGGGCCGGCCATGGCGGCCCCTGGGCCGGCCATGGCCGTCCCTGAGCCTGTCGAAGGGCGCGGCGGCACCGGCGTGCGGGCGATGCGCGAGATGAGCACGACCGCGAGGCTCACGCACACGGCCTCCAGCAGGAACGGCCACGCATGGCCCGCGGCGAACAGGAACGCGCCGAGCGGGGGTCCCGCGAACTGGTTCGCGACGAGGAACCCGGCCTGCAGGCGCGCGTTGCCGAGGCCGAGGTCCGCCGGCTTCAGGAGCATGGGCAGCAGTGTGGATCCGGCGGTGTCGACGAACACCTCCGCGGTGCCGTAGAGGAACGCCGAGGCCAGCACGATCCAGATGTTCGCCACGCCGGTGACCAGGAAGGCGCACAGCGCGAGCAGCACGACGGCACGCGCCGCGTTCGCGACCATGACGAGCCGGCGGCGGTCGAAACGATCGGCGATCGCGCCCGCATGCAGGCCGAACACCAGCCAGGGCAGGAACTGCAGGATCGCACCGGACGCGACGAGGATCGGCGACGAGGTCATCGACGCGATCAGCAGGGGAGCGGCGGCCAGGGCGACGCCGTCGCCGACGTTGCTCGTCCAGCTGGAGGCGAGCAGCCAGCGGAAGTCCGTGCCCATGCGTCGAGGCGCGACGAGTTCACCGATCCGGGGCATCCGAGAAGACTATCGACCGTAGGGGACAATGGTCAGATGACCGTCTCCCTGCTCGGCGCCGCCGACATCCGCCGGCTCGCGGCCGAACTCGACGTGACGCCCACCAAGAAGCTCGGCCAGAACTTCGTCGTCGACGCGAACACGGTGCGCAAGATCGTCCAGGCCGCCGACGTGCAGCCCTCCGAGCGGGTGGTGGAGATCGGGCCGGGGCTCGGATCCCTCACCCTCGCGATCCTCGAGACGGGCGCGAGCGTCACGGCCGTCGAGATCGACCACCGCCTCGCCGCACGCCTGCCGCAGACCGCCCTCGACCGCGGCGTGCCCGAAGGGGCGCTGACCGTGGTCGATGCCGACGCGATGCGCGTGACCGCGCTGCCGGGGGAGCCGACGGTGCTCGTCGCCAACCTGCCGTACAACGTGTCCGTGCCGGTGCTGCTGCACTTCCTCGAGACGTTCCCCTACCTCGAGCGCGGCGTCGTGATGGTGCAGGCGGAGGTCGCAGAGCGCCTCGCGGCGAAGCCCGGCTCGAAGATCTACGGCACGCCCAGCGTCAAGGCCGCCTGGTACGGGCCGTGGAAGCTCAGCGGCACGGTGTCGCGCCAGGTCTTCTGGCCGGTGCCGAACGTCGACAGCCTGCTCGTCGGGTTCCACCGCGATCCGCAGCCGCGCGGATCCGAGGAGGAGCGCCGCCGCACGTTCGCGATCGTCGACGCCGCGTTCAATCAGCGCCGCAAGATGCTGCGCCAGGCGCTGTCCGGGATCTTCGGCAGCTCCGCCGAGGCGTCGGCCGTGCTGGAGTCCGCGGGGGTCGCGCCGACCGCACGCGGCGAGGACCTCACGGTCGACGACTACCACCGCATCGCGCTGGCGGCCCCGGTCGCCTGACCGCCGTGGACCCCGACAGGTAGAGTGCCGATCGTGATGCTGATCGCGGTGCTCGACGAGGCGATGGTCCGGATGGACGTGTCACTCGCGCTGTCGCTGACCGCGATGCCGGCCGTGTGGCTGATCGCCCTCGGGCTAGTGGTCATCGGCATCGTCCTCGCGGGAACGAGCGGCCGGATCAGGATCCAGGCGATCCTGGCCGCGATCCTCGGCGGCAGCACTCCGATGGTCGTGCGCCCCGACGCGGGTGCGCGATCCGAGAGACCGACCAGGGCGGAGTTCAGACCGGCCGGCGCGCGGGGCGCGCGGTCACCGGGGAGAAGCCCGCTGCGCTCCCCGCTGCACGGCTGAGCGGTCCGCCGGACCTCACGGGCGTCATCGACGTCTCCGATCGACAGGTCATCGACCGCGGCCGGATGCACGGGTGCGGGCGCATATCCGCCTGCCCGTCGACCCGGAGTCCGTCATGCCCGTCCTGCCCCCGCCTCGTGTCCGCCCGCGCCTGCTTCGGCTGATCCGCTACCGCTGTCTCCGGTTCCGGCACCGGTGCGCGGAGGCGGCGCTTCGCCATGCCGTCCGGATGGAGGTGTGGATCTATCTCGCGGCGGGCGCGCTGCTCGGATTCGAGGGTCTGGAGGCGCTGCTCGGCGCGATGCTCATCGCACCGGAGCTGGTTCCGCTCGTCCTGCTGGCTCTCGCCGTCTTCTGGACCGCGAAGAGGCGCGGTCGCTGGTTCCTGCGGCGGATCGCGCTCGCACGACGCAGGCGCAGAATCCGAGGCGCGGGCCGCTCCGGCGCCTGATCGGCAGGGTCTCCCGGGTCGAAGTTGTGCCCTCTCGGGATCGGGTTCCCGAGAGGGCACATTCACTTCGACTGGAGGTACCTTCACGTCGACCGAGTCCCCAGTCCCGGTCGACTTCCTCAGCTGAGGACTAGACAGTAACACCGGATCGCCTTGTCCCCCAAATGGGGGACAAGAACAATTGCTGAGAGTTTGCCGTGAATGGGGTCACGGGACCGGCCGGGAGGCGCTTCGAGCGCATCTCGAGAGCGTGCAGCCAGGTGATGACCGACCCGAACGCGAGCCCCTCGAACACGGTGAGGGTGAGCACCCCGGCGATCAGGCCGACCATGCCGAGGGCCAGGACGACGACCGCCCCCATCGCGATGCGGTCCAGGTTCCGGGACAGGCCGCGCAGGTATCGGCGGTGCAGGAGGAGCAATCCCGCCGAGGATGCGAGGGCTCCGTTGGCTGCGCGCTCGTGCGCGAAGACATTGAACGAGAGCGGCAGCATCCCGATCAGGATGAGGCTGAGTCCGAGGGTCGCGATGAGCAGCGGCACGAGCGTGGCAGCGGCACCGGTTCCCCGGAATCCCGCGGCAGAAGCACCGCGGAGGCCGCGCATCACGGGTACGGCGGAGAGGCTGATCACCGCTCCCGCCAGGGCGATGCCGCCGTTGAAGAACATGCTGGACTCATCATCCGTCGCGCCCAGTCGGCTGAAGCAGGACAGCCACCAGAGGGAGTCGGGGGTCGTCAAAGCAGCGGCGGAGATGCTCGCGCAGAGCACGCCAGCCGCTGTCAGGACGAACGGTACGCGTCGGTGCCAGTGCATGACGATCCTGTCGCCGCACGCTCGGGCGAGTGCATTGGCCGGGTATGGATCCGCACTCGGGCGAGCGTGATCGGACGCGGATCGGGCTCGGTCCGCGGTTGGCGGATCATCTTAGCGAGCCTGAGGTGACTCGGCGAGCAGCGCCACGGCCACTGCAGAGTCACGAGGCGCGGCCCGCGCAGCGGACATGCGCCGAACGGGGCGGGCGACGCTAACCTGGGACGGTGACCGAGCCGCGCTTCCGCCCAGACGTCCTCGACATCCACCGCCCCTATTCCGCTGCGGCGGACCGGTACGAGGGGGCGCATTTCCGTCAGGTCGGATCCTCCGGTCTGTACCTGCCGGCCATCTCGCTCGGGCTGTGGTGGAACTTCGGCGACAACATCCCGTTGGACGATCAGCGCACGCTGCTGCGGCATGCCTTCGACCGGGGCATCACGCATTTCGACCTGGCGAACAACTACGGACCGCCCTACGGATCCGCCGAGAAGAACTTCGGCCGCATCTTCGCGGAGGACTTCCGGCCGTACCGCGACGAGCTGATCATCTCGTCGAAGGCGGGCTGGGACATGTGGCCGGGACCGTACGGCGACCTCGGGAGCCGCAAGTACATCCTGGCGAGCGCCGAGCAGTCGCTGACCCGGATGGGACTGGACTACGTCGACATCTTCTACTCGCACCGCGTGGACCCCGTCACGCCGATCGAGGAGACCATCGGCGCTCTCGACACCCTGGTCCGCCAGGGCAAGGCGCTGTACGTCGGCATCTCCTCCTACAGCGCGGAGCGCACCGAGGCCGCGATGGACGTCGCCCGCGAGCTCGGCACGCCGCTGGTCATCCATCAGCCGTCCTACTCGATCCTGAACCGCTGGGTCGAGGGCGGGCTCACCGAGACCCTCCGCGAGGAGGGCATGGGCGCGATCGCGTTCACCCCGCTCGCGCAGGGACTGCTCACCGACAAGTACCTCGGTGACGGCACCGCGGCGCGCGCGCAGAAGCGCGGGTCCCTGCCCGACAAGCCGCTCAGCGACGAGGGCCTCGCGATCCTGCGGGCGCTCAACGAACTCGCCCGCGAGCGAGGGCAGAGCCTCGCCCAGCTGGCGCTGCAGTGGGTGCTCCGCGACGGCGTGGTGGCCTCGGCGCTCATCGGCGCCTCGCGTCCGGCGCAGCTCGATGAGAACCTCGCCGCTCTCGACGCGCCGGAGCTCACGGCTGCGGAGATCGCCCGCATCGACGGCATCGCGGGCGCAGGCCTCGACGTGAACCTGTGGTCGGTCTCGTCGGAGCTGTGAGCCGATGAGCATCGCGGAGGAACAGGCGGACGAGCAGCCGGTGCAGCGCGTGCACGTACGCGCGCCGGGCAAGGTCAACCTCTTCCTCGGCGTCGGGGAGCTCGACGATGACGGCTACCACGAGCTCTCCACGGTCTTCCAGGCCGTGTCGCTCTACGAGGACGTGATCGCGACCCCTGCGGATGACTTCACGCTCTCGGTCTTCGGCGTGGCGGATCCGTCCACGGTCCCGCTCGACGACCGCAACCTCGCGATGCGCGCGGCCAAGGTGCTCGCCGCGGCCACCGGCTACGCGGGCGGCGTGCACCTGGACGTGCACAAGAGCGTGCCCGTCGCCGGCGGGATGGGGGGAGGATCCGCCGATGCCGCGGCCGCGCTCGTGGCCTGCAACGAGCTGTGGCGCACGGGTCTCGACCACGGGCGTCTGCACGAGCTCGCCGCGCGGCTCGGAGCGGACGTGCCCTTCTCGCTGATGGGCGGCACCGCCGTCGGGTCGGGGCGCGGAGATGTGCTGACGCCTGCGCTGTCCCGAGGCCGGTACGAATGGGTTCTGCTCCTCGACGAGGAGGGCCTGTCCACGCCCGCGGTGTACCGCGCATTCGACATGGTGATGGCGGAGGACTTGAAGAGCGATCCGCAGCGGCACGCTCAGCGCCGCCGCCTGGATCCTGTGCAGGTGCCGCCGTCGTTCTTCGAATCGCTGCTCTCCGGCGAGGCGTTCGAACTCGGGCAGAGCCTGCGCAATCAGCTGGAGGCCGGATCCTTCCGGTTGCGCCCTCAGCTCGAGGAGACGATCGACGCGGTGGTCGGCGAGGGCGGCGGGCCCGTCGTCGGCGGCATCGTGTCGGGCTCTGGCCCGACCATCGCGTTCCTCTGCGAGACCGCCGAAGGCGCGGACAGCACCGGCGAGCGGCTGCGCGGGTGGGGGCGCACCGCATTGCGGGCGCACGGCCCGGTGCGCGGCGCGCACGTCGTCTCCGCGGACGACTGAGATCGACCACGCGGCTGTCCGGGGCTCAGCGCTCCTCAGCGGTCAGCAGGCGCAGCTGCATCATCGCGGAGAACCGCGATTCGGGGTCTGCGAGATCCAGCCCGCTGATCTCGGCGAGCCGGCGCAGCCGGTAGCGGAACGTGTTCGGGTGCGTGTAGATGCGAGCGGCCGCGATGCTGACGTCGCCGAACGCGTCCAGCCAAGCCCGCAGCGTCTCGACGAGCTGGGTGCCCTTCTCGCGGTCGTGATCGATCAGCAGCCGGACCGGGCCGGTCGGCTGATCCCCGCGCGCGCGGGCGAGGTCGCCGAGCTCGACGAGCAGGGCGTCCACCTGCACCGTGGTGAACAGCGCCACCGGTTCGCGGTGCGGGGAGTGCTGCAGCACGCGCAGCGCGCGATCCGCGTTCACGCGCGACGCCGGGATGCCCTGCACGTCCTCGGCGACGGTGCCGACCCCGACGCGCACTTCTCGCGTGCTGCCGAGTCGACCGAGGAAGTCGGACGCGACCCGCGATGCGCGGAGGTCGGCGTCGCCGTGATCGGCGCGGATCCCGACGACGGCGTAAACGACGTCGCCGATGGGTGCGACCGCGGAGCGCAGGTAGACCGCGCCGAGATGCATCGCGAACGCATCCGCGATGTGCTGCCGCTCCGCGATGGCCCTGGCGTCCGCCGAGGACTCGTCCCTGGTGCGATCCGCGGCGGCGAGGGCGAGCACGACGCAGCGGTGCCCGTCGAGCCGGAGCCGGGACGCGGCGTCCGCGGCGCCGCTGCCGCCCTCCAGCACCGTGGCGAGCAGGTCGGCGCGGAGCCGCCGCTCGACGTCGGCGCCCGCGCGCCGGCGGAGCATGTGCAGGGCGACGAGCCCTGCGGAGTCCTTCAGCGCCCGCACGCGATCCGCGGTCAGCGGTTCGCGCACGGCGGCCCAGATGGAGCCGAGGATCTCGTCGCCCGCGCGCACAGCGAGTGCGACCCGGGGGATCGAGGGGACCCCGTCGGCGTCGACCGGGTCGATGTCGATCGGATCCTCGCTGCGGTACAGGTCCCGGAAGACGCCGCGCTCCTCGAGCTGGCGGGTGAAGCGCTCGGGGACCTGACGCCCCAGGACCGTCTCCACGCGGGCGGGGTCCGCCTCGTCCTGGCGTCCGGAGAAGGCCACGACGCGCGAATTGCGGTCTTCGATGGTCACCGGCGCGTTGAGCAGAGTGGCGATCGCGTTGGCCAGGGCGAAGAGGTCGCCCGAGGGCATGCCGCCGAGCGTCTGGGCGCCCTGCTCACCGACGTCGCCCTCCGCGATCAGGGACCGGAGCATGGCGGCCAGCTGCGCCCAGGATGCGCCGCGCGTGAGGGCGAGCACCGGGATGCCCGCCGCCTCGGACGCCGCGAGCACCTGCTCCTCCGCGCGCACCGGAGCGCGCAGCACGAGGGCGGTGGCCTGCTGCGCGGCGAGCACCACGAGCAGCTCGGCGATCTCGGCCGGATCGCTCAGCCCCACGCCCAGCACCATGGCCCCGCGCATCGGCATCCCGTCGTCGAGCACGTCGTGGATGACGACGGTCTCGATCTCGGCGTCGCCGTCGGCCGCACCGCACACCACCTCGAGGAGCGTGTTGCCGAGGTCCTCCACCACGCGCCCGAGGCTGGCACGCGGTCGCGTCGTCATTGACATGAGCACAGCCCCCAGGGTAGGCGGTGGGCGTGAGGGCCGCGATGGTGCGGCACGCCCGAATCGAGGGCGGAGTTCGTCGTATTCGACGAAGGGGCGGGGCGCGGCAGGAACGTCATGCGGGATCCGGGCTCAGCTGCGCAGGTAGGCGAGGACCGCGAGCACCCGACGATGACCGCTGTCGCTGGCGGCGAGCCCGAGCTTCGCGAAGATGTTGCCGATGTGCTTGCTCACCGCGGTCTCGGTGACGAAGAGGCGGCCGGCGATCGAGGCGTTGTCGAGCCCCTCCGCCATGAGGCCGAGCACCTCGCGCTCGCGCGGAGTGAGCGCGCGGACCGGGTCGTCGGCGCGGCGACGGCTCATCAACTGCGAGATGACCTCGGGATCCATGACGGTCCCGCCGGCGGACACCCGGTGCAGTGCGTCGACGAACGAGGCGACCTTCCCGACCCGCTCCTTGAGGAGGTAGCCGAGGGCGCCCGCACCGTCCGCGAGGAGCTCTCCGGCGTAGCGGTCCTCGACGTAGGCGGAGAGCACCAGCACGGGGAAGCCGGGGCGACGGCGACGCGCCTCGGCGGCGGCCTTGAGTCCCTCGCTCGTGAACGTCGGGGGCATCCTCACGTCGAGCACCGCGGCGTCCGCCTCGTCGAGACGGGCGAGGAAGTCCTCGCCGTTGTCCACCGCGGCGATCACGTCGAACCCCTCGCTCCGCAGCAGGAGGGCGAGCCCCTCCCGCAGCAGGGTGTCGTCTTCGGCGATCACGATCCGCATGGCAGCTCCGTCCTCAGCACTGTCGGCCCGCCCGGCGGGCTGGTGAGCGTCATCGCGCCCTCGAAGGCTTCGAGGCGCTTGCGGATCCCGGCGTAGCCCCCACCGGGGCGCTCCACGGCGCCGCCGATGCCGTCGTCCTCGACGGCGACCTCGAGAACGTCGTCGCGGCGTCGCACCCGCACGGCGGCGCGGGCCGCCGCGCTGTGCTTGCTCACGTTGCTGAGCGCTTCGGCGACGATGAAGTAGGTCGCGGATTCGACCGCGGCGGGCACTCTGCCCACCCCTCCCGTCTCGAGCGTGCAGGGCACGGCGCTGCGGCCGGCGAGCGAGGCCAGGGCGCCCTCGAGACCGAGTTCGTCGAGGATCGGCGGGTAGATGTCGTGGACCGTGCGGCGCAGGGCCGAGAGCGCCTCGGTCGCCGCGTCCTGCGCACGGCGCAGCTGCTCGACGGTCTGCGCGTCCTCGCCCTGCATCGAGCGCTCGGCGATCCCGAGCATCATGACGACCGAGACGAGCCGGTTCTGGGCGCCGTCGTGCAGGTCGCGCTCGATGCGCCGCAGCTCGGCGGCGTGCGCGTCCAGCGCGGCCGCCCGGCTCAGCGTCAGGGCATCCACGCGCTCGGCCAGGCTCGACCGCGCGGGAGCGGCGAGCAGACGCGAGGAGATCAGCGCCAGCAGGCGGGCGACCGCGGGGATGAGCGCCCAGGAGATCAGCACGTAGACGAGGGCCATGAGCGGCATCGTCGCCGCGAGCGGCCAGGAGGTGACGGGGTACGGCGCGGTCACCGGCTCGTCGACCGGGGCGAACTGCCAGTAGAACGGCACCGCCAGGGAGTTCACCGCGCCCAGCGGGATCACGATCGTCACGATCGCGACGGAGAAGAGGGGGATCGCGTCGACCGCGAGCCAGAGCGCGTCGCGCACGGTCGCGGGGGAGAACGCGAGCTGGATCCGCTCGTCGATCGACCGCAGGTCCCGCGGCACCGGCGCATGCCCCCGGATGCTCTCGCGTCGGTAGGAGCCGACCCGGCGGCGGGCGCGGTCCGACCAGCCGTGCAGGATCCTGACCGCTCCCGGGAGCAGGAGGACGCCGCCCGGGATGATCATGAGCGGAACGAGCACGAGGCCAGCGCAGAAGAACAGGATCGACACGGCGGACGTCACGGCTTCGACGGCCACGAAGCGCCAATCCCGCAGCCAGCGCCGCACCGGTCCCTGAGTCATCCCGACAAGTCTGCCCGAGCCCGACGCCCCGCACGGTACAGCCAGCTGCACCATCCGAGCGGTGCCCAGCAGGATGGGCACCGCCCGTCGTCGTTCCTAGCGTCGAAGCATGACAACTTCATCCGCACCGTCCCGGCCCGCGCAGCCCGGCGACGCGCTCCGTCTCGAGAACATCGTGAAGACCTACGGGTCCGGAGCGAACGCCGTCCCCGCGCTGCGCGGCGTCGACCTCACCCTGGCCCGGGGGACCTTCACCGCGATCATGGGGCCGTCGGGATCCGGCAAGAGCACGCTGCTGCACAGCGCCGCAGGACTCGACCGGCCGACGAGCGGCCGCGTCGTCCTCGGCGACACCGAGGTCTCCTCGCTCAGCGCGCGGCGGCTCACGGAGTTCCGGCGGGATCACGTCGGCTTCGTGTTCCAGGCGTACAACCTGCTCCCGGCCCTGAACGTCGAGGAGAACATCACGCTCCCGCTGCGGCTCGCGCGCCAGAGGCTCGACCGGGAATGGCTCGACTTCCTGCTCGAATCGGTCGGGCTGTCCGAACACCGTCGGCGGCGTCCCTCGGAGCTCTCCGGCGGGCAGCAGCAGCGCGTGGCGATCGCCCGCGCGCTGATCACGCGGCCGTACGTGGTCTTCGGCGATGAGCCCACCGGCGCGCTCGATTCGCGGTCGGGCAAGCAGGTGCTCGACCTACTGGCGCACACCACGAAGGCGCTCGCGCAGACGGTCGTGATGGTCACGCACGATCCCGTCGTGGCCTCGCACGCGGATCGCGTCATCTTCCTCGCGGACGGCGCGTTCGCGGGTCACCTCGACGGGGCGACGCCCGCGGAGATCACGGACCGCATGAGCGCGCTGGGGGAGTGGTGATGGCGGGCGCACGACTGGGGTTCGGCCGGCTCGTCCGCGCCGACCTCAGGCAGAACAGGGGCGGTTTCGTCGGCGTGGCCGTCGCGGTGTTCGTCGCGAGCGCCCTCGTCACCGGCCTGGGTGTCCTGGTGGAGTCCGGTGTCCGCGGCGGGCTCGCCCCGGTCCGCTACACGGCGGCTCCTGTCGTCGTCGGAGCCTCGCAGCAGGTCGAGGTGCCGGAGGATCTCCCGATCCCGCTGCACGAACGCGCGCCCCTGCCCGAGGATGCGGCGGCGCAGGTCGCGGCGGTTCCGGGCGTCGACCACGTCGTCGCCGATGTCACCGTGCCCCTCGCGGACGCGGACGGGCGCCTCGTGGAAGCGCATCCCTGGAGCGCGGTCGCCCTGGCGGGCTCCGCCCTGCGGGAGGGCGCAGAGCCCGCGGGCGCAGACGAGGTCGTCGTGACCGCCGGCGGCGCGGAAGGCCCCGGCGCCCGGATCCTGCTCGCGCACGGCGGGGCTCCTGCCGAGTACCGGGTCGTCGGCGTCGTCGACGCGGTCGGCACCGAACGCGCTCCGCAGGTCTACCTCAGCAGCGCGCGCATCGCGGAGCTGGATCCCCGAGGCGGCGCCGCGCAGACCCTCGGGGTGTTCCCCGTGCAAGGGGCGGACGCGGCGGAGGTCGCGGCTGCGATCCGCGGCGCGGTGCCCGGCCTCGCCGTGCAGACCGGCGCGGGGCGCGGCGACATCGAGTTCCTCGATTCCGGAGCGGCGCGTTCGACGCTCGTGACGATCGGCAGCGCCTTCGTCGGCACCTGCGTCCTGGTCGCGCTGTTCATCGTGTCCGGCACGCTGTCGCTGTCGGTGCAGTCCCGTCGTCGCGACTTCGCGCTGCTGCGGGCCGTGGGAGCGAGCCCGAAGCAGGTGCACGCGCTGGTGTCGCGTGAGGTGATGTCGATCGCGGTCGTCGCGGGCGTCCTCGGCATCGTCCCCGGATACCTCCTGTCCGGCGTGCTGCAGAGGGCGTTCGTCTCCGGTGGGGTGATCCCGGGCGACTTCGCGCTCGCGGTCGGCCCCTCGCCCGCCGTCGGCGCTCTGCTGCTCGTGCTGGGCGCCGCGTGGGCGGCCGCGAGGATCGCCGCCCGCCGACCGGCCGGACTGGATCCGATCGAGGCGCTCCGGGAGTCCTCGAGCGGGCCGACGCGCATCGGGCGGGGCCGGTTCGTGAGCGGCGGGATCCTCGCCGTGGCAGGTCTCGCGGTGTCCGCCGTCCCGCTGTTCGCTCGCGGGGTGGCCGCGGCCGGGGCCTCGGCCGCGGCAGCACTGATGCTCATCGTGGCCCTCGCTCTGCTGGGCCCGTGGCTCGTCGCCCTCGTGATGCGTGCCGCCGCTCCGCTCCTGAGCCGCCTGTCTGCGGCCGGCTTCCTGGCCTCGGCCAACGGCATCGCGAGCAGTCGCCGCCTGGCCGGCGCGATCCTCCCGATCGCCCTGGGCGTGGGCCTCGGGCTCGTGCAGATCGGCGCTCCGTCGATCGTCGCGCACGAATCCGCCGCGCAGGCGGACGCGGGCGTGACCGCGGCTCTGCGGGTCAGCGCCCCCGCGGGCCTGTCGTCGGGCGCGGTCGCAGGACTCGGGGAGATCCCCGGCGTGACCGCGGTCGGCTCCATCGCTCTGAGCGGCGCCATCATCGGATACAAGGAGTTCGACGGCACGCCGAAGAACGCCGAACCCGTGCTGCAGGGCGTCGATCCGCGAGCGGTCGAACGCACCATGGACCTCCAGGTCCGGTCGGGCGCGCTGACCGGGCTCGGCGGCGCGGAGACCGTGGCCGTGAGCACCGATGCGGCGCAGACCTGGGGCGTCGGCCTGGGAGACGCGATCGAGGGCTGGTTCGGCGACGGCACGCCGCTGCACGCGACGGTCGTCGCGGTCTACGAGCGCGGTCTCGGATTCGGCGATCTCACGATGGACGCCGAGGCGGTGCGTGCGCGCACCACGAGCGGACTCGACGCCTTCGCGCTCGTCGCCGTCGACGCCGGGCAGGCAGACCAGGTGCAGGCCGCCGCGACCGCACGGGGGCTGCACGTCGTCCCCGGGGCCGGGCAGAAGGCCGCGGGGGCCGACGCGCAGTCGCAGCAGGGCTGGGTGAACCTCGTGGCGCTGATCGTGATCCTCGGCTACATCGCGATCGCGGTGGTCAACACGCTCGTGATGGCGACGGGAGAGCGCTCACGGGAGTTCGCGCTCCTGCAGCTGATCGGATCCTCGCGACGTCAGGTGCGGGCCATGATGCGGACCGAAGCGGTGATGGTCGCGGTGATCTCGACGGCGTTCGGCATCATCGTCGCGATCCCGCCCCTCATCGGGATGAGCATCGGCATCTCGGGCCGGCTCGTGCCGGAGCTTCCGCTGCTCGCCGTGCTGGGACTCGTCGGCACGATGGGCGCCCTGGCTCTGGCGACCCTGTGGGTCGCGACCCTGGGCGCGATGCGCACCCGGCCGATCGAGGAGATCGGATCCCGGCAGTGATCGCGTGCTGACGACGAGAAGGGCGGCCCCGCGGATGCGGGGCCGCCCTTCTCGTCGCGGAGGTCAGCGGAACAGAGGGATCAGAACGTGATCCACTCGGTGCGGACCGTGACCTCCTCGAGCGCCTCCGCAGTCGGGGTGACACCGATTCCCGGGCCGGTCGGCACGGTGAGCGTGCCGTTCTCGATCACGAACGGATCCGTGATGTCGTGCCGGTAGTAGCGGTCCGAGCCGGACGTGTCGCCGGGGAGGGTGAAGCCGGGAAGGGCGGCGAGCGCGACGTTGGCCGCCCGGCCGATCCCCGTCTCGAGCATGCCGCCGCACCACACGGGGATGTCGTTGGCGGCGCAGACGTCGTGGATCCGCCGGGCCTCCAAATAGCCGCCGACCCGGCCCGGCTTGATGTTCACGATCGAGCACGCGCCGAGGGCGATCGCGTCGGCCGCCGCGCGGGCGGACACGATCGACTCGTCCAGGCAGATCGGCGTCCGCACGGCCTTCGCCAGCTGGGCGTGGCCGAGCAGATCCTCCTCGTCCAGCGGCTGCTCGATGAGCAGCAGGTCGAACGGGTCGAGGCGCGCGAGGTGCCCGGCGTCGCCGCGGTGGTACGCGGTGTTGGCGTCCACCTGCAGCAGCACGTCGTCGCCGAAGCGCTCCCTGACGGCGCGCACGGGCTCGACGTCCCATCCCGGCTCGATCTTGAGCTTGATCCGGACGTAGCCCTCGTCCAGATAGCCGCCCACGGCGTCGAGGAGCTCGGGGATCGAGTCCATGATCCCCACGGAGACCCCGCAGTCGACCTGGGCGCGCACCGCTCCCAGCTCGCGAGAGAGCGGCACGCCCCTGGCGCGCAGCTCCGCGTCGAGGATCGCGAGCTCGATGGCCGCCTTCGACATCCGGTGGCCCTTGAACTTCGCCAGGGCCGGCGCGACCTTGGCGGCGTCGAGGTCGGGCACCTGGGCCAGCGCCGGGAGCAGGAAGCGGGTGATCACATCGACGCTCGCCTCGACGTACTCCGAGGAGTACAGCGGATCGGCCATCGCGACGCCCTCGCCCCAGCCCTCGGCCTCATCTGTGACGGCCCGCACGAGCAGTGCCTCGCGCGCGGTCGCGACGCCGAACGACGTGCGGAACGGAGACACCAGGGGCATCTCGATGACGCGGAGTTCGATCCCGCTGAGCTTCATTGCACTTCTCCTCTGTCGATGGTGTAGGCGCCGGAGCGGTCGAAGGAGAGCACGCGCGCTCCTTCGTCCATGAGGTCGCCGAGGGTCGCGCGCACGGCGAGGCGCCAGCGCGTGGCGAGCTCCGGATCCGTGCGGCGGAGGGATTCGATGTCGCGGGGGAGCGAGACGCGGACCAGCCGGGCCGAGGTCTCGTGCACGACCGGAATCGTGTCGTCCTCGCGGGAGAGCAGCGGCTCGGCGAGAGCCGTCGGCGCGTCGGGAGCGGAGCCGCGGCACGCCGCCGTCACCGCCGGATCGTGCAGATACCAGGTGACGAGCATCCGATCGGTGTCGTCCGCGCCGTTCAGCGCATCGCTCATCTGACCGTAGAAGTTGCGGAGGTATCCGGTCGGAGTGGCGGCGAGCTTCACGAGATTGAAATACGCATTGCGGCTGATCAGCGGGTCGAAGGTCCAGGAGATCTCGTCGAGGCCCTGCTCGAGCGCCCAGGATCGCTGGTGCACCTTGAGCGCGAAGCCCACGTTCCGCCCGCGCATGCGCGCCGACACTCCCGCGATGTGGCTGTGCAGCGCCCTCCGCTCGGGAGCTGCGAAGAACCCGAAGCACGCGCCGACGAGCTCATCGCCCTCGAAGGCTCCTCCGACGTAGCTTCCGGCCTTCGAGAGCGCGCGCAGCGTCTCCACGTTGACCGGCGCACGGTCGCCCTCGGCGGTCCAGATGCTGCGGAACAGCGCGGTCACCTGAGCGAACTCCTCGACCTGGGAGAGGATCCGGACTTCGATCCCGGCTTCCGCGGCAGCGGCGCCGGCGGCATCCGCGGCGGCCGCGGTCTCCTGCATGGAGGTTCCCATGATGGTCATCTTCCGCCTCCTGTCCGGATATCCGCGATGAGTTCTCGCAGCAGCGCGATGCGCTCCGGGATCATGCCGACGATCACGTGCTCGTCGTCGGCGTGCGCGCCGCCGCCGACGGCGCCGAGGCCGTCGAGGGTCGGCACCCCGATGCCCGCCGTGTGGTTGCCGTCCGAGCCGCCGCCCACGGCGACGCCCTCGAGCGGCGCGAGTCCAAGGTCGGCGGCGATCGCGCGAGCGCGGGCGAACAGGTCGGCGGAGGCGCTCCGCTCCATCGGCGTGCTCCGCGGGCCGTCCACGATGCGCACCTCGGCGCCGGGAAGGGTCGCGCCGAGTGCGTGCAGCGCCCGGTCGACGCGCTCCTGTTCTGCGCGGGAGACCGCGCGCACGTCGACCGAGAACTCGGCCTCCGCGGGCACCGTGTTGCTCGCGGTGCCCGCTCGCAGCAGCGTGGGCGTCACGGTCGTGCCGGCGTCGCGATCGCCGAGCGCCGCGATCGCGAGGATGAGGTGTGCGGCTTCGACCGAGGCGTTCACCCCGCGTTCGGGTTCGAGGCCTGCGTGCGCGGCCCGTCCGGTGACGAGCACGCGGTAGACCGAGACGCCCTTGCGGGCCACCTTCACCGCGCCGCCGTCGGCCGAGGCCTCGAGCACGAGGGCCGCCGCGCAGTCGCGTGCCTCCGTCTCGATGAGGGTGCGCGACGACGGAGATCCGAGCTCCTCATCGCCCGTGATGAGGATGCTCACGCCCTCGCGGTCGTCGAGCGCGGCGACGGCGTGCATCGCCATCACCACGCCGGTCTTCATGTCGAAGCACCCCGGTCCGCGCAGGACGCCGTCTTCGACGCCGAAGGGAAGGCGTTCGAGCGAGCCGACCGGCCACACCGTGTCATGGTGGCCGAGCAGCAGCACGCGGGGCGTGCCGAACCGCCAGCGCAGATGGGGTGTGCCGTCGATGACGATGCGCTCCGGAGCAGCGCCGAGCACGCGCTCGCCGAGTGCGGCGGTGACGTCGGCGCTGCGGAGGAGTGCCTCCCGGTCGTGCGAGGGCGACTCGCAGCGCACCAGCGTGCCGATGTCCGCGACGATCGCGGCGAGGGCCATCTCCGGAACCTCTGCCGTGCGGGCCTGCGCGGCCATCACGAGACCTTCGGCGCGGCGCGCACGCCGTAGTGCAGGTACTGCTCGCCGGTGGCGAGGCGGTAGAAGACCACGGCGTTCCAGGCCTGCGAGCCCTCGGGGCGGAGGACGAACTCGTTCTCCCGCACCGGGATCAGCGCATGCTCCTCGACCGGATCCGGAAGGAGCTTCGCGAGCGGGCCCGTCATCGTGGTGCGCAGCCTCAGTCCGGCATCCGACTCGAACACCTCCGCCCGCACCCCGGCCCGGTCATAGGTGCCGAACAGCTCCGAGAAATCGGACACGAAAGGGTCCTCGGGCGGAGCGAGCTCCTCGGGGAGGTGCACGTCGGCGACCTCCGAGAAGATCTCCTCGAAGAGCTCGAGGTAGAGGTCATGCGCGCCGCCGCCGTTCGTCAGCAGGGTGACCGCGACGCCCTCGTCGGGCAGCACCCGCAGGAACGCGGATTGCCCGATCGTGTTGCCGTCGTGACCGTACAGCCGCCGTCCGTTCCAGTCGAACAGGATCCAGCCGACTCCCCAGGCATCGCCGAGCGTGTAGGGGTTCGGCATGTCGACCTCGCGCTGCTGCATGCGTGCCACGCTGCGCTCGGAGAGCACTCGCGTGCCGTCCGCGGCGAGGCCGCCGGTGAGGTGCATGCGCGCGAAGGCGAGCACGTCGGCGGTCGTGGAGCAGACCAGCCCGGCCGGCCCCATCGCGCGGGGCAGCATCCAGGCGGGGGCGAGCTTCGGCCCGTCGTCGAGGATCTCGGTGTGGCCCGCGGCCGCGCTGTGCAGCAGCACCTCCTCGGGCAGCGTCGCCGAGTGCTCCAGGCCGAGCGGCGTCATCACGAGGTCGCGCAGGGCCTGATCCCAAGTGGTCCCGGTGACCTTCTCGATCACGCGTCCGGCCAGCACGAAGCCCGAGTTGCAGTAGGACATGGTCGCGCCGATCGGGTGGTTCTGCGCGACGCCGTCGAGGATCCCGACGTACTTCTCGAGAGCGTCGTCCCCGCGACCGGTGTCGGTGAACACGTCGCCGTCGATGCCGCTCGTGTGGTTGAGCAGATGCCGGAGCGTCACGGTGCCTGTGGTCTCGTCCTCGGAGGAGCGGAACTCGGGCAGGTACTCCACGACCGGGCGGTCGAGGTCGAGCACGCCGTCGTCCACGAGCCGCATGATCGCCGTGGTCGTCCAGACCTTCGTCATGGATCCGATCTGGAACAGCGAGTCATCGGTCGTGGCGACCCCGGTGCGCGCGTTCAGGATTCCGTGGCGGGCGAAGACGGGCTCCTCGCCGAGACGGAGGATGCCGAGCGTCGCACCCGGAACCTTGTGCGCGGTCGCGAGGGCGCTGAGCCGCTGCTGCCAATGCCGGGCGTCCAGCCGCGCGCGCACCGGCCGTCCGGCCGCCGGGGCGTACTGCTCGACCCAGTCGATCACGCGCTGGGAGAAGTCGGCGCGGTGCGACGGGGGACCGGACAGGGGGAACAGGTGCGAGCCGCCCGGGTACAGCACGAGGCGGGCGGGCACGTCGCGCTCGCGCAGGGCGGTGAACCACTGCTCGGCCTGCCCGACGGGGCAGCGGTCGTCCTCGGCGCCGTGCAGGATCAGGGTCGGGGTGGTCACCCGGTCGACGTGCGTGAACGGCGACTGCGCCGAGATGAGGGCTTCGTCCCGCCACGGCAGGCCGCCGTTCTCCTTCGCGGAGAGGAAGTGGCCCATGTCGGACGTGCCGCCCATCGAGAACAGGTCGGTCACGACGCCGCCGGCGACGGCGGCCGCGAAGCGGTCGTCGCGCGAGGTGAGGTAGCAGGTCATGAACCCGCCGTAGCTGTAGCCCGTGATCGCGAGGCGCGCCGGATCCGCGATGCCCTCGGCGACGAGCGCGTCGATCGGCTCGAGGAAGTCGTTCGCGTCGCTCACGCCCCAGCCGCCGGCCACGGCGCGGAAGAACGCGTTGCCGTAGCCGTCGCTGCCGCGCGGGTTGAGGGTGAGGATCGCCCAGCCGCGGCTCGCGAGCACCTGGTGGTACGGGTGGACGAGGTCGGCCGCGCCGTTCCAGGCGTTGTGCGGGCCGCCGTGCACGTCGAGCAGCAGGGGCAGCGGTCCCGAGGCGTCCTGATCCCGGCGCAGCCATCCGGTGACCACGGTGCCGTCGGAGATCGTGAACCTGCGCTCCTCGGCGGGGACGAGGTCGAAGCCGGGAGCGGGCGACGTGGTGAGCACCGTGGTCGTGCCTTCGACGAGGTCGACCAGGACGACCTCGCCGAAGGAGTCGGGGGTCGACCGCACGATCGCGGCGGCCGAGCCGGCGACCGAGAGGCCGGAGACGTTGGCCGTGCCGTCCACGAGCGCGCGGGCGCCCGCGCCGTCCTCCGCGATGCGCCAGAGGTGGGAGGATCCGTTCTCACGCAGGCAGAACACGAGCGCTCCGTCGGCGGCGTGCTGCGGCATGCCGCCGGGGTACCCGGGACCGCCGGGCATCACGTTGCGGTCGAGTGCGGAGGTGAGGTCGATCGGAGCGCCGCCGGAGAGCGGGAAGAGCAGCAGATCGGCGTTGCCGACCTCGGTGTCGGTGCGGCCGGCGGCCAGCACGTGCTTTCCGTCGGTGCTCCAGCCGACGGGGCTCGCCTGCACATCGGCGGCGCTCACCCGCACGGGGGCGCTGTTCGCATCGGTCGAGGAGGTGACGAAGACCTGGATGCGCAGGGTGAGGTCGGCGTCGTCGTCCGGTGCCGAGGAATAGGCCAGGAGGGAGCCGTCGGGCGACCAGAACGGATCGGACGCGTGGGCGTGACCGCGGGTCAGCACGGTGACGGCCCCGGTGGCCACGTCGACGACGTGCACCTGCTGCACGAGCGTTCCGAGTCGGCCGGCGCCGTCGATCTTGTACCCGAGGCGGTCGGCGACGGTCGGCGCGGAGCGGCGGGCGAGGATCGTGTCCGCGCCCTCGCCGGGCAGGGCGGCGCTGTCCACCGGGGCGGCGAACGCGATGCGTGCGCCGTCGGGGCTCCACTGCGGGGAGCCGGCGCCGAGCGGCAGCGCGGTGAGAGCGCGGGCCTCCCCTCCTGACGCGGGAAGCAGCCAGAGCTGCGCCGGGCCGTCCGTGGCGCGCAGGAAGGCGAGCGCGGATCCGTCCGGGCTCCACTCGGGTGTGCTGTCCGCGTCTCCTCGGGTGAGCCGCTCCGGCTCGCCTCCGTTCGTGGAGACCTGCCACAGCGAACGGAGGTCGCGGTCGGCGTCGCGGTCCGTCGTGCGCAGCGCGTACACGACGCGCGTGCCGTCGGGGGAGAGGGCGGGCTGCTCGGGGGAGGCGATGGCGAGGAGGTCGTCGACGGTCGCGGGGCGGTTCATGCGGACTCCAATCGGTGGTCGGTACTCACTGTGTCCGCACGGGGACGGCGGATGTTGTCGTGCCCGCCGAAAGGCCAGCCCCCTCTTGGGAGCCGCGCACAGGCGCGGCCGAGCGGGCGTCGCCGAAGGCCGCGAAGTGGCACGAGGCGCCGCGGACGCCCGTGGGCAGGACGGGGATCACGGTGCGGCAGACCGCCCGATCCGGATGCGCGGCAGGCCCGATCGGGCACCGCGGATGGAAGCGGCACCCGCTCGGCGGCGAGTGCGGGTCCGGCGGCTCCGCATCGAGCGCCGCGGTGTCACCCGTGCGCAGCAGGTCGCCGTGCCTCGTCGGCGCGGCGGCCAGCAGCTCCCGCGTGTACGGATGCTGCGGGTCTGCGAGGACCTGCTCGGTCGGACCGAACTCGACGATGCGGCCGAGGTACATCACAGCGAGATGATCGCTGAGATAGCGGACCACGGCGAGATTGTGCGAGATGAACAGC
Source organism: Microbacterium sp. MYb64 (assembly GCF_002979495.1). Lineage (NCBI taxonomy): Bacteria > Bacillati > Actinomycetota > Actinomycetes > Micrococcales > Microbacteriaceae > Microbacterium > Microbacterium sp. MYb64. The sequence goes on from NZ_PCOW01000022.1 coordinate 55,775, forward strand.
ATCGTGAGCGACAGCTCTCGCCGCAGCTCGCGGACGAGGTTGAGCACCGAGCCCTGCACGGAGACGTCGAGCGCCGAGGTGATCTCGTCGGCGATCACGACCTCGGGATCCGCGGCGAGCGCGCGGGCCAGGGCGATGCGCTGACGCTGACCGCCGGAGAGCGCCGCAGGAAGGGATCCGGCGCGTTCCGGGTCGAGGCTGACCATCTCGAGCAGCTCCGCCACTCTGGCCCGCCGGGCTGCGCCGCCGCGCAGGCTGCGCGGCAGTGCCTCCGCGATCGATTCGCCGATGCTCATCCGCGGGTCGAGCGAGGAGAACGGATCCTGGAACACCATCTGGATGGGCCTGCGCCGGCGGAGCGAGCGGACATCGGCGCCGTCGAGCGTGATCGCGCCGCCGCTGATCGGGGCGAGGCCGATCGCGGCGCGGGCGAGCGTTGACTTGCCGGATCCGGATTCGCCGACGAGGCCCACGACCGAGCCGGAGGGGACGACGAGGCTCACATCGTCGACGGCGGTGAGGCCGGAGCGGTGGGTGCCGTAGCGGACGCTCACCCGGTCGAAACGCAGCTCGCTCATCGGACGACCTCCTGGGTTTCGAAGTCGGGCACGGGCACGGCCGTGGTGATCGTGGGCACCGCGGCGACCGGCATCGTGCCGTCGACCGGATGCCAGCAGGCGACCCTGTGGCCGTCCCCCGCATCGGTCAGCGCGGGGTCCTGCTCGCGGCACAGGGCGGAGGCGAGCGGGCAGCGGTCTGCGAACGCGCACCCGGCGGGGAACGCCCCGGGTGCCGGCGGACGGCCGGGGATCATGCGCAGCGGTGCGCCCCGGTCGGTGTCCAGCTCGGGGACGACGTCGAGCAGTGCGCGCGTGTACGGGTGCCGGGCGCTCTCGTTCAGCCGGCTCGCGGGGAGGTCCTCGACGATGCGTCCCGCGTACATCACGAGCACGCGATCGCAGGTCTGCGCGACGACGGCGATGTCGTGGCTGATCAGCAGGATCGCGGCCTCGGTGTCGCGGCGCACGCTCGCGAGCAGCTGCAGCACCTGGCGCTGCACGGTGACGTCGAGGGCCGTGGTGGGCTCGTCGGCGATGATGAGCCGAGGGTGGTTCATCAGGCCCATCGCGATCATCGCGCGCTGCCGCATGCCGCCGGAGAACTCGTGCGGGAACTGTCGTGCGCGCCGCTCGGCCGCCGGCACGCGCACCGCCTTGAGGCGCTCGATCGCCCGTGCCATCGAGGCCGTGCGGCCCAGGCCCTGATGCTCTGCGGCGGCCTCGGCCAGCTGCGAGCCGATCCGGCGGGTGGGGTTGAACGAGGTCATCGGATCCTGGAACACCATCGCGAGCGAGGTGCCGAGCAGGGGGCGCAGCGTCCGCTCCGGGGCGTCGAGCAGCGGCGTGCCGCAGAACTCGAGCCTGGTCGCGTCCACGTGACCGGGTCGTTCGATGAGCTGCGCCGCGGCCAGGGCGGTCAGGCTCTTGCCGGATCCGGACTCGCCGACGACGCCGATCGCCTCGCCGCGGGAGATAGAGAAGCTCACGCCGCGGACCGGGGTGACCCAGCCGTCCGCTGAGGGGAAGGACACGCGCAGATCGTCGACGAGGAGAACCATGTCATCGTTCACGACCTGCGCGTGCCCGGGGTCGCCCGTGGGGGCGGTCTGGGGGAGCCGGCGCGGGCGCCGTGCGTTGCGGCCGCCGAGGGCTGCAGCGGCGGTCTCGCCGAGGAGGTTGAAGGCGAGCCCGGCGATCACCACCGCGGCGGCGGGACCGAGGGCGGCGGCGGGGTTCAGGTAGATGCGGTTGAGTCCCTCGCCGAGGAGCCGGCCCCAGTCGTACGCCGGCACCTGCACGCCGAGCCCGAGGAACGACAGGCCGGCGAAGGCGAGGAGCGCGCCGCCCGCGCTGATCGTCGCGTTGACGATGAGCGGCTCGCCGATGTTGGGCAGGATGTGCCGGAGCAGCACGCGGAAGCGCGAGACGCCGGCCACGCGCGCCGCGGCGATGAAGTCGCGCCCGGCGATCGCCGCGGACAGCGTCTGGGTGAGGCGGGCGAAGCCCGGGGCCATCGCCAAGCCGATCGCGAGGACCGATCCGACGGTGCCCACGCCGAAGATCACCGCGAGGAACAGCGCCAGCAACAGCCCGGGGAAGGCGACGGCGATGTTGACGAACGTGGAGAGGATGCGGCCCGCCCACCGGGGCAGGACGGCCGGGGCGGTGCCGAGCACGGTCCCGGTGACGACCCCGATCAGCACTGCGGCCATCGCGAGTCCCAGGGACAGGCGCGTGGCGACCAGGACGCGGGCGAGTACGTCGCGGCCGAGGGCGTCCGTGCCGAGCAGGTGGGCCGCGCTCGGGGCACGGTAGGCGGCGGCGGGGTCGATCTGCTCCGCCTGCGCGCCCCAGACCAGCGGACCCAGCACGGCGACCAGCACGAGCAGGAGCACGAGGACCAGCGAGACGGATCCGAGCGGGGTGCGGACGACCTTCTTGATCGTGGCTGCGGCGGACATCAGGCCTCCTTGATCGTGGAGCGCGGATCGAGGACGGCGAGGGCGATGTCGATCACCAGGTTCACGAGAAGCACGCCCATGCCGTAGACCAGGACGATCGCCTGCACCACGGGGTAGTCCTTGGTCAGGATCGACTGCACGATCATGGTGCCGAGGCCGGGCCAGGCGAAGACGTTCTCTGCCAGCACGGTGCCGGTGACCATGCCCGCCAGCAGGAGACCCGTGAGAGTCAGGGTCGACGTCATCGCGTTGGGGAGCGCGTGGCGCGTGTAGACGCGACGGGGGAGCAGCCGCTTGGCACGCGCCGTGCGGATGTAGTCCTGCCCCAGCACGCTCAGCACCTCGACGCGGATCAGGCGGGAGAACACGGCGATCGGGCCCACGGCGAGCGCCGCCACGGGAAGCACGAAGGAGAGCGGTCCGGAGGAGCCGGCGATCGGGAGCCATCCGAGGGAGACGGCGAAGACGTACACGAGCCCGACCGCGAGGAGGAACTCGGGGATCGCCGCGAGCACGACGCTCACGACCGCGAAGCTCAGCTCGAGTCCGCGCCGACGGCCGCCGCGCGTCGCCACCGCCATCGTGACGCCGATCGGCACCGAGGCCAGCAGCACGACCAGCACGGCGAGCAGCGCGAGCTGCAGGGTCGCGGGGAGGCGGGTCGCGATGATCTCTGAGACGGGCTGGTTGGTGAGCATCGAGACGCCCATGTCGCCCGTGAAGAGGTTGCCGAGGTAGTGCAGATACTGGACGATCAGCGGCTGGTCCAGGCCGAGCGCCGCCCGGCGCGCCTCGACCAGCGCGACGGGCGCGTTCAGGCCGAGGGCGGCACGCACCGGATCTCCCGGCACGAGATGGATCATCAGAAAAGCAGCCGTGACCAGCACCCAGACCGACAGGACGAAAAGACCTCCGCGACGGACCAGGAAGGACAGCCAGGGGCTGCCCGACCGTGCGGATCGGATGAGTATCGCCTGGGTGGCGGTGGTGCTGGTCACGGCTGGGTCCTCACGGGTGCGGAAAGATCGAGGCGGGTCCGGTGGGACCGAGGCTATTGACCGGGTGGCGGGGCCGGGTTGTCGGCCGCCACGAGAAGGGCGGGCGAAGTTGTGCACGATGACAACGTCGCCCGCCCATCGGTCGGCGGATCAGATCCGCGGGGCCGCGCGCAGCCCCATGTGCAGGAACTCGGTGCCGTCCGCCGCGGTGAGGAAGCGGCCGACCGAGCGCCCCTCGGCGTCGCGCAGCAGCAGATCTGCGCCGAGTGTCGCGCGCACGGTGGGCAGAGACGGCAGACCAAGGTCGATAAGGTCCTGGCGCAGCTCGGGCGTGATCACGATCTCGTCCTGCTCGCGCGTCACCACGTTCTGCCAGAGGTTGACGTCGTAGCGCCCGACGACATCGTCGGGCGACGCGTGGAGCACCACGTCCTCCGCCGGCGCGGGACGGATCCCGCGCAGGTTCTCCAGGCACCAGGACACGATCTGGGGACCGAGCCCGCTCGTCGCGTTCGTCAGCACGGTCACGGCGAGGTCGTGGTCGGGCAGCAGCACCATCTCGCTGAGCTGCAGGTTGCTGATGTTCCCGCCGTGGCGCACCACGCGCGCGTCGCCGACGTGCGTGAGCAGCCAGGGGAGTCCGATGCTCTCCAGCGGCGGGCCCACCTCGATGTGCGCGAGCTGCATCGTCCGCCGCGTCTCGTCGCGGATCGGGGCGGATCCCTCGGCGTCGCCGCGCAGCTGGAACCGTGCGTAGCGCAGCTGGTCGCGGACCGAGGAGAGCAGGCCGCCCTCGGGCGCCAGGTCACGGGCGAGGCCCCACATCGGGGCCGGCGCGGCCACGCCGTCGACGATGACATGGCCGGTCACGACGGGCCGGGTGATCGCCTCCCACGGGAAGTACACGCTGTCCGTCATCCCGAGGGGCGCGAGGACCGTCTCAGTGATGAGCTCCTCGAATCTGCGACCGGACACGACGGCGCAGAGGTGGCCGAGCAGTCGCAGGCCGCTGTTGCTGTAGGACGCGATCGCCCCGGGAGGGAAGAGCTGCGGGAGCTCGCCGAAGCCGGCGATGCTCTTCCGCAGGGCGTCGGGCCCCCAGTCCTCGGAATCATCCTCGATGTCGCCGAGGAAGCCGCCGGAGTGCGTGAGCAGGTGCCGCACCCTGAGCTGTTCGAGCGCAGCCTCGTCGGCCAGGCGGAGGTCGGGCAGGAGCTCCGCGACCCGGGTGTCCAGGTCGAAGGCTCCCTGCTCGATGAGACGCATGGCGGCCGTGCCCGTCACGGTCTTCGAGGTGGATCCGATCGCGAAAAGGGTGTCCGCGGTCACGGGCGCCCCCGTCGCGGTGGAGGCGACGCCCGTGGTGAGCACGTGCTCCGTGCCGCCGTCCACGATGCCGACCGCGACGCCGGGCACGTTCATCTCGTGAGCGCCGCGGTCCAGCAGCTCCTGAAGTTCATCCAGCACGGTGCGGTCCCTCACTCGTACATGCGGATCGAGGTCGGGTCGATGCCGTCGCCCTCACTGAAGGTGGCCTTGTTCGCGAACGTGTGCCGTGCGACGGTCGCGTAGAGCACCACGGACGAGGTGGTCAGCAGCGACTTCTCGGCGGACGCCCAGTCGTCGCATCCCTCGGTGCCCGCCTTGGCGGAGGCGGCCGTCACCGCGGCGACGTAGGCGGGGTCGTCGATCGACGCGAAGTTGGAGCCGTTCGGCGGGGTCGGGCCGGAGACGAACGGCACGAGAGAGCTCGGCAGACCCACCGTGACGCCGGCGCCCGAGATGTCCCAGTCCCCGGTCGAGAGCAGTGTCTCGCTGAGCGAAGGCCCGTCGAGGGACTTCACGGTCACGTCCACCCCGATCTTCTTCCACATCGACTGCAGGAGCTCGACGGCGGCCGTGCCGGTGTCGCCCAGGACGGAGGCGTAGACCATCTTGAGCGTGAGCGGCTTGCCGTCCTTGGCGCGCACCCCATCGGATCCGAGCTTCCAGCCCGCGGCGTCGAGGGCGGAACCGGCCGCCTTGGCGTCGAACCCGGGGATGTTGCCCTTCACGGTGTCGGCACGGCACGGGTTGGGGGCGACGGTCACGAACCCGGTCGGCACCTCACCCGCGAAGACCTGACGCGCCTGGTCCAGATCCACCGCCTGGGTGAGCGCCTTGCGCACAGCGGGATCCGCCGTGGCCCTGCCGCTCGCCTGGTTGTAGATCAGCTGGCCCGCCGGGGCGAGGATCTGCGTGTTGAAGAGCTTGGCGTTCTGGAGACGCTGCTGATCCGGCCCGAGCACGCCGGCGGCGTTGACCTCGCCGGACATGACCAGGTTGGCCGCTGTGGTCTCGTTCGGGATGATCCGGAAGACGGCCTTGTCCGGCAGGCCCTTCTGCGTCGGATCCCAGTCGCCGGGGCCCCAGGTGAAGTCCTTGCGGCGGGTCAGGGTGTACTGGCTGTTCGGCGTGATCTCGGTCATCGTGAACATGCCCGTGGCGCCCTTGCCGGCGGCGAGGGCCTTCGGGTCCTTGAGCACGGTGCCGCAGACGATCGAGATGCTGCCGACATTCTGCAGGAGGAAGGAATCGGGGCGGCCGCTCGTGACCGTCACGGTCCGCGTGGCGTCGTCTCCGACGGCCGTCGTGCCGGGCTGCACCTGGAGCCCCATGAGGGGAGAAGCGGTGGCGGGATCCGCGACATGGCTGATGTTGGCGGCGACGTCGGTCGCCGTGAGCGGCGTGCCGTCGTCGCAGGTGAGCTTGTCGCGCAGCGTGAAGGTCGCGGTCGTGGTGTCGCCGCTCCACTTCTCCGCGAGGCCGGACGTGATGCCGCCATCGTCCTTGATCTCGATGAGGCGCGCGTACAGGAACCGGTCGACGCCGCGCGCCACGGACATCGCCGTGATGAACGGATCGAGGGAGCCGGGGTCGGTCGCGATGGCCTGCGTGAACGTCTTTCCGTTCGCGAGCGCGGCGTCCTTGCCGGCTCCGGCCGCGCCGCCTCCGGCGCAGGACGTCAGGACGAGGGCGGTCGCGCCGAGGATCGCGATGAGCGGGGTGCGGTGTCGCATCAGAAGCCTCCAGCAGTGTTCGGGTGGTGCGGGATGGGGAAGGGGGATGGTGCGGAGAGGGGGGAGG